>SKGU01000304.1 GCA_007117255.1 Natronohydrobacter sp.
GGCCGGATGAAAGCCATATTCGACGACCGCCAGCGCCTGCATGACCCGCAGCATTTCATGGCCAATGGCAAAACCTATCCCAGCCCGGAATCGCCCGAACGCATTGCGCGGCTGATGGCAGGGGCGCAGGCCGCAGGCTGCCAGTTTCACCCGCCCGACGATGCCGGTCTTGGGCCGATTGCGGCGGTTCACAGCGCGGAATACCTGCAGTTTCTGCGCACGATCTACCCGCGCTGGCAACGCATTCCCGATGCGGGGCCAGAGGTGATCCCGAATATTCACCCGGCAACGCGCGCTGACAACTACCCGAAATCAGCTATCGGGCAGGCGGGTTATCATCAGGCCGATACCGCTTGCCCCATCGGCGCGCAGACTTGGGACGCGGCATATTGGTCGGCGCAATCGGCGATCACGGGGGCGGATCTGGTGGTGGGCGGGGAGCGCGCGGTCTATGTGCTCTCGCGCCCGCCGGGCCATCATGCGTTTGCCGATCTGGCGGGGGGCTTCTGCTTTCTGAACAATTCTGGCATCGCAGCCGAGCGGTTGCGCGCGGCAGGGCTGCGGCCTGCCATCCTGGATGTCGATGTGCATCATGGCAACGGCACGCAGGGCATTTTCTACGACCGCGACGATGTGTTGACCGTCTCATTGCATGCCGACCCTGACCGCTTCTATCCATTCTTCTGGGGCGCCGCGCAGGAACGCGGGCATGGGCGCGGGATGGGCTTCAACCTGAACCTGCCCTTGGCCCGCGGCACAGATGACGCGGGCTATCTGGCCGCGCTGGACACTGCACTGGCGCGCATTCAGGCATTTGGCGCAGATGTCGTGGTCGTGGCGTTGGGGCTGGACGCGCATATCGACGACCCGTTCAAGGGGTTGGCGATTACCACACCCGGATTTCAGGCCATTGCAGCGGCGATTTCCGGCCTAGGCCTGCCTCTGGTACTGGTACAGGAAGGCGGCTATGTCAGTGACGCGCTGGCGGATAATCTGACAGCTTTTCTTGGCGGGGTTTCATGAAGGTCGATTTTCACGCGCTCTATCTGAAAAAGCGCTTCCCCCTGCGGATTTCGCGGGGCGAGATTCTGGGCGGTGAGAACCTGTTTGTTTCTGTCACCGACGGCGATCTGACCGGCTGGGGCGAGATGGCCCCTGCCGCAACTGAGGGCGCGGCAGATGTTGCCCAAGGCCGTGCGCAGTTGGAAGCTTTCTGCGCAGATGTGCTGGAGGGCGCGATCCATGACATCTGGGCGCGTGCCCATGCGGGCGGTGTGGGCGCTTGCGCGCTGGCTGCGCTGGACATGGCGCTGTGGGATCTGCGCGCGAAACAGGCTGGCATGCCGCTATACCGCCTTTTGGGGCTGGCGCGGCGGGGTGTGGTGTCCTCGCTGACTGTGGGGATAAACCCGCCTGATGTGGTGCGCGAGCGGGTGCCGCTTTTGCTGGCGCGCGGGGCCAAGGCGCTGAAGATCAAACTGGGCAGTACGGACGGGATAGAGGCTGACAAGGCCATGTTCATAGCCGTGCAGGAGGCAGCAGAGGGTAGCGGCGCCGTTTTGCGCGTCGATGCCAATGGCGGCTGGTCGCTGGCAGATGCGCGTCACATGATGGGCTGGCTGGCCGAACGCGGCGTGGAGTATATCGAACAGCCGCTTGTCGAAGGAGCGGAAGACCAATTGCCCGAATTGTTCAAGTCCCGCGCCTTGCCGATATTCGTCGATGAATCCTGCCGTTTTTCTAATGACATCCCCGGTTTTGCGCATTGCGTGGACGGGGTGAACCTGAAGCTGATGAAATGCGGCGGCATTACCGAGGCGCTGCGCATTGTTGCCACAGCGCGCGCGCATGGGCTGAAAACCATGATTGGCTGTATGGGCGAAAGCTCGGTTTCCATTGCCGCGGGCGCGTCGCTCTCAGTGCTGTTTGACTATATCGACCTTGATTCTCATCTGAACCTTGACCCTGACCCGGCTACCGGGGCGCCCTTCGCGGATGGCGTGACCTTGCCCGCAGACCAGCCCGGCCATGGAGGAACCCTGAATGCTTGACCCTACCCAACCCATTGCCTTGTTTGCCGAAGCCACCATGGGCAGCCTGAACGCCAAGATGGCAGAGGGCATCTTGCGCTATGGTCGCAATCCGGTGGTTGCGGTGATCGACAGCACGCAGGCTGGCAGGCGCGTGCGCGATCTGTGCACGATCAACAGCGACGTTCCGATTGTCGCTACGCTGGCAGATGCGCAGGCGCTGGGTGCGCAGGTTCTGGTGCTGGGGACGGCCCCTTCGGGTGGGCGATTGCCGCAGGCCTGGGTTTCTGTGCTGGAACAGGCCGTGGTAGGCGGGATGTCGCTGGTCAATGGCATGCATGACCGCTTGCAGCCGATGTTTGCAGACAGGCTGCGCGCCGGGCAATGGGTGTGGGATTTGCGTGTGCCGCAGGGGGATGCGCCGCCTATCGGCATGGCGCGCGCGGCCAGTCTGAACAATACCCGCGTGCTGATGGTGGGCACCGATATGGCCATCGGCAAGATGACTGCAGGGCTGGAGCTGACCCGCAGCTTGCAGGAAATGGGCCGCGATGCGGCGTTTCTGGCCACGGGACAGACGGGTATTGCGATCACGGGTCGGGGTATTCCGTTGGATGCGATCCGTGTGGATCATGCCGGGGGTTCGGTGGAACGCATGGTATTGGAGGCAGGTGCGCATGACATACTGGTGATCGAGGGGCAGGGCTCGCTCTTGCATCCGGGCAGCACGGCGACATTGCCCTTAATGCGGGGCAGCGCCTGCACACATATGATCCTGTGTCACCGTGCGGGAATGCAAACACTGGACGAACTGGAAAGTGTGCGCATTCCCCCCCTGCGCGATGTGATTGCGCTGAATGAAGCTGTGGCGCACGCGGCCGGTGCACTGACCCAGGCGAAGGTTGCCGCGATTGCGTTGAACACCGCGCGCCTGACCCCGTCTGAAGCAGAAGCGGCGATTAAATCGGTCGAGGATGAAACCGGCCTGCCCACCGCTGACCCGGTGCGCCAAGGCGCGGATGCCTTGGCGCGGGCGCTTGTGGGATAGGGTGCGCCGGGTGGGGCAGGCCGGTTGACGCGTTCATTCTGAGGGCTTGGCGATCAACACATTCAGCAGCTCTTGCCACTGCGCCAAGGTGGTATCGGCAATCTGTCGGGGTCCGGCCTCCAGCATTCTGTGGCGCATCCGTTCTGCCAGTTGAACGCGCCAGTTTTCAGGCAAGGTTATGCTTTCGGCCTCTGCCCATGCCTGCGCCTGTGCCACGAAGGTTTGGCCTGACTTGACGGTATCGGCAAACAGCCGCTCTGGCCTGCGCTCGACGCGATCCAGTTGGGCGGCAAGATCCGTGACAGGAAACAGGTCTTCGACAGTGCTGCCAGCCAGCCCGGAGACAGCGTCCAGCAGAATGAGCGGTGTCTTGTCGCGCAGTGTTGCCGCGATCTCGCGGCCTCTGGCCGATCCGTCCAGCACCAGTTTCGGGGGTTCGGTGCGCGTCTCGCTGAGCAGGCGTGCCATTGCGGGCATCACTTCCGCCCCGCAGGCAGGTGCGAAAACAATGTCGCGTTGTGGGATGAACTGACCTGCCGCGATGCTGAGGGTCTTGATGACGTTCAGATAGGTCTGCTCAACCCGGCTTTGCACCAGCACAGGCTGTGCACCACCCATGCTGACCTCTGCCACAGACAGATTGAGCGCCGCGCGCACAGCAAACCCGGCCCCGCGCTGGCTGTCATTTCCTTCGGCCTGAAGCAGATCGCCACTGACGCGGGTAGAGCCGTCACGCCCGACAAAGACCTTGCGCGCACGGGCCAGCCTGTCGGCATCGACCAGAAACGGTGAATGCGTGGTGTAGAGGATCTGGTTCTTCAATGCCAATCCTTCGAAGAACGCAGACAGATCGCGCTGGGCCAGCGGGTGTAGCGAATGGCCCGGCTCATCCAGTAGCAGCACGCAGTTTTCATGTGCGCCTTCGGCTTCATGCAGAAAGACCAGAAAGAAGCTCAGGAACCATTGCAGCCCGGTCGAGCGGTGTTCCAGTTCCACCTCCTGCGGGCGGCGCGCATCGGCCACCCAGATGCGAAAATGGTTGCCATCGGCTTCAAACCGGAAGCGGTAATCGCCCTGTTTCCACCAGTCCGCAAAACGTTCTGTCAGCTTGGTGCCTGCCGATTGCAGCAGGATTGAGCGCGTGCGCTTGGCTTCGGCGATCTGAGCCAGAAGCGCGGCGTCAGGCTTCAGTTCATGCCCGCGCGCGCGTTGCCACAGACTGCGCATCAGCCCGGTGCGGCCATTCTCGGCGATCATGCGGGCCTCGGCCTCGTCACGGATATCGCGGAAGTCGCGCCCCAGTTCGAGGATTTCCTGTGCCTGCACGCCGACGAAATCGAAGAGCACCCGCAATGTGCGCGCTTTCGCGCTTTCCTTGGCCCCCAGATCGCCACGATCCAGATTATCGACCACATGCGGCAGATAGATTTCCGAATCCAGATTGCCGTAATTCGAATAATAGACGAAGCGCGGCAGGCAGGAAATGACAGCACGTCGGACATCTTCGCGCGCGGCCGGGTCCGGGGCGATCATTGCGGCCATCTGCTGACCGAGGGTCTTTTGCAGGCCACGCAGGACCGGGATGATCTGGCTTGTGGCGGGTGGGTCTTCGGGGACCAGCCCCGCCACGCAATTGCGCGCAAGCCGCAGGTCATTGCCGGTGACATTGGCGGCGGCGCGCAATTCGTCCAGCAGGTCACTTGTCAGCCGCGTTGCGTCATGGTGCAGCGGGTCGCTTGGCATGCTTTCCAGTGCTGCGCGCGCGTCGCGCAGTGCATTCAGTGCGGTTTCGACATGCGCATCGGCATCGAGTCGGTAATCGGGGAAGGATACTTTGAAACTGCCATCATAGAGCCGCGCCACTGACACGCGCTGCACTTGTTCGCGCGGCAGTTTTGCCAGATCGGCCAGCCGTGCGGCCTCAAACCCGGTGTCGAATTCGGCTGTGATGAACTGGAACTGTTCCGGCGCGCTGCGGATCGTGGCGAACAGCGCCTTGGGGTAGTCCGATGTGGGCTGTAACGCACCTTCGCTGGCTGGATTGAGCTTCCATAGTGGCAAGAGCAGGTTGGTCTTGCCAGATTCGTTGACGCCGATCAGTGCCGTGACGCGGTCTGCATCGAGCCAGCCCGAATCCATGACTGACCTGAAGTTGCTGACGCGGTAGCGCAACAATCGGAACCCGGTATGAGCAGGGGAAGCTGCTTTGGGTGCGGCTGTGACATTGGTGGAAAGGGCAAAGTCGGTTTCGTGACGCATGGGACGGTCTCCTTGTCAGAAATCAGGTGTGAAGATTTGCGCAGGCGGCGGCGCGGTGGGCGAAGCGGCGGGTGTCTCGGCTAGAAGGCCCGCGCCAAATTCGAGGATCAGGATCAGCGCGATCAATCCGGCGATTGCAGTTTGCCCAAGTCGCCAGCGGCGCGCCGTTTCACCCAACAGTTTGGGCACCGCATGCCCAACTCTGCGTGCGGCGCGTCGCTTTGCAGCAATGACGCTGTCTACCCGCGCACCAAGAGCGTTGAATGGCGCAAGGAGCTGAGCCAGAAACACTGACGGGCCGATGTGTTGCGCATGGGCAAATGTGGCGGCACCCGCGGCCAGAAGAACAGCGGAGCCTACAGGCCAGAGTGCGCCTGGTTCTGCGGTGCTGATCGGGGCAGCCATGTCTTGCGCCAGTACAGGCCAGATCACGGGTAGCGCCAGCGCCGCAGCAGCAAGTGAAATGAAAGGCAATAGCACAGCTTCCGCCGCCATTTTCGCGGGCGCTTTCGGCGGGTTGCGCCAGATCAGCGCGATATAGCGCGCCATCAGCAGGGTTGTTGCGATGCCCGACAGGCTGAGCGCGACCGTCAGCCATGGCAGCCAGACCGGAGAGCCTGCGGCTAGCGCAGTTTTCAACGCCTCTTTGCCAAATCCGCCAGAACTTGCAGGCAAACCCGCCAGCACAAGTGCTGGGATCAGCAGTGCAAGTGTGACAGCAATGCGCGACAGCGAGCCAGTCTGCGCAGCATATGCGCCTGTGCCCAGAAACAGCGCGCCCTTGGCAAGCGCATGATGCGCGGCCAGAAACACAAGCACTGGCAGGATCACAGCCCAAGCGGCAGGCACCATCAGCCCCGCGCCCAGACCCAGCGCGACAATGCCCATCTGGCTGACACTGGAGAAGCCCAGAACCACCTTTGGGTTATCCTGCTGTACGCCCAACAGAAGCGCCGCGAAGATCGTGACCATCCCTGCGGCCATCAGGACAGTGCCATGGTCGGCATAGGCCACGCTGCCCAGCGGCAGGACCGTCAGCATGCCAAACAGCCCGGCTTTGATCATTGCGCCGGACAGCACAGCACTGGCCGGAACCGGGGCGGCGCCATGTGCGGGCGGCAACCAGAAATGCAGCGGCATGATGCCCAGCTTGACTCCAAAGCCGATGATCAAGAGCGCCACTGCCATGCCCGAAGGCGCAGCTGCGCGCAGATCGGCCAACAGGAACGACCCGGCCTGTGACGCGGCCAGCGCCAGCCCCGCAAAAAGCGCCAATTCGCCCAGCACCACAAAGCCGATGTAAAGTCGCGCCGCGCTTTGGGCCTTGGCGTCGCGCATGTGCAGCACCAACCCGTAAGAGGCAAAGCTCATCAGCGCGAAGAAGGCATAGAAGCTCAGCGCATCCTGCGCCAGAAGCAGGCCCAGATTGCCCGCCTGTGCCATTGCAAACAAGACACCGAAGCTGGCGGCGCGAGCATCATCGCGCATCCAGTGGCGCGCGGCAGTGCCTGCGGCACACCACAAGAGGGCGGTGAAAACGATGAACAGCCGGGATACTTCGTCCAGCCCGAAATGCAGGCCAAGGATCAGCCATTCGGCCTGTGCCTCTAGCGGCAGATTAGCCAGCATCGCCAGCACTAGCGCAGGCAGGGGCGCGAAGGGCATGACCCGCCAGACAAGAGCGCGCGCCTGTGGCCAGATCAGCAGCGCAGCCAGAAACAGCGGCGTGGCGAATGCGGTCATGAAGGCAAGAAGCTGCATGGCGTTACTCCTGATACTCGATGGCGACGATGAAGCGCGTCCATTCCAGTGGGCTGAAGGGCGCATTGGCCAATCCGCCTGCGACCAGCACCAGAACCGCCGTGGTGACAGGTGGCGCGGCCAGCATCCAGCCGATGCGCGGGCGGCCCGGCGCGCCTGCCTTGTCAGACGCCGCATCACGGAACCATGCGCGGTGCAGCATGGGCAGAAAATAGATCGCATTGAGCAGGCTGGACCCCAGCAGCAATGCAATCACCCAGTCCTGCCCTGCGTCCAGCCCTCCTTGGGCAAGATACCATTTGCTGACAAAACCTGCGAGCGGAGGCAGCCCGATCATGGCCAGCGCGGCCAGCGTGAAGGCCAGCATTGTACCGGGCATGATGCGGCCCACACTATCCATCTGGCTGACGCGCTTGGCGCCCAGCCCTTCGGCCAGATTGCCTGCGGCCATGAACATGGTGATTTTCATCAGGCCCTGATGGATCAGATGTGCAAGCGCCCCCACAGCCGCGATGGGACTGGCCAGCGCTACACCAAGGGTGATGTAGCTGACCTGGCTGACTGTTGAATAGGCGAGCCGCTTCTTGATATCGTCCTGCGTGATCGCCTTCAGCGACCCATAGATGATGGTAATGCCCGCCAGTACCGCTAGCGGTGCAGTCAGCCCAAGTTCCTGCGCGGTCTCGATACCAAAGACTTCATAGACCACGCGCATGATCCCGAAAGCGCCCGCCTTGACCACCGCCACAGCATGCAGCAGCGCTGAAACTGGCGCAGGCGCGACCATGGCAATCGGTAGCCATGCGTGGAAGGGAAAGAGCGCAGCCTTGACCCCCAACGCCCCGATCAACACGATGAACAACAGTTGTGCTGCCAGCGGGGTTTCTGCCGCGACATCGGCCAGCACGCCGCCCGGCGTGAAATCGGTGGTGCCTGCCAGCACCCACAACCCAAGCGTACCCAGTAGCAGCACCAGTCCGCCCGCCAGCGTGTAGATCAGATAGATACGGCCTGCACGCAGCGCTGCCGCATCGCCGCGGTGAATGACCAGCGGATAGGTCGCAAGCGTCAGCAACTCGTAGAACAGTAGGAAGGTGAACAGATTGCCCGACATGGCAATCCCAACGGTTGCGGCCACGCAAAGGCTGAAGAAGCCGAAGAACCGCGCGCGATGGGGACCGTGCTCCAGATAGCCCACCGAATAGACCGTGGTGATCAGCCACAGCACAGCCGAAAGCGCAATGAACAGGATCGCCAGCGGATCGGCCTGAAGCTTGAATTCCAACCCCGGCAGCATCTCGAAACGCAGATCATAGATCACACCCTGCGCGACCTTCAGGCTCAGCCAACCGACCAGCGCGACCTTGAGCGCGGCCATGCTCAGGTTGATGCTGGTGCGCAATCCTGCTGCACGTTCGGGCAGCGCAAACAGGATTGGCGACGCGAGAAGCGATGTCAGCAAAATGAACAACGGCAGAAGCGGGGCGTCCATCATAGCGCAGCTCCGAAGGGATAACCGATTTCAATGAAGCGCAGGATCGGGGCGGCCATCAGGCCAAGCCCGATTGCGGTGAGCGCAAGTGTCAGGGGTGCGGCATCAGCCAGCGCCCAGCCCTGATGCTCGGCCACGGGCGTGCGTATCCGGTCAAAGCGCAGGAAAGCAGATAGCACCCGGCTGAAATAGGCGACGGACAAGAGTGTGCCCAGCATCGTGACCGCGACCCAGTGCCAGTAGCCTGCCACCAGCGCGCCTTCCATAAGCGACCACTTGCCGATGAAACCGAGTGAGGGCGGCAGTCCGATCAGGCTGATCGCGGCCAGTGCAAAGGTGAATTGCGCCAGCGTCGGGCGGACAGGTGCGCGGTCCAGATCGCGGATGACATCATGGCCGATTTCGTCCTTGATCCGCCCGGCAGCCAGAAACATCGCGGCTTTGGCAATGCCATGAGCGAGGATCAGCAAAGCAGCGGCTTTCCAGCTTTCGGTCAGCCCCACTTCGCCTGCGCGCGCGAATGCCACGAAGATCAGCCCGATCTGCGCGACCGTGGACCACGCGACCAGTAGTTTCAGCCGCTCGGCCCGCAGCGCCTGAATGCCGCCCCAGATCACCGCACCCGCGCCCATCAGCCCCACCAACGTCAGCAGGGTTTCGGATGGAAAGGGCATATACTGGGCCAGCCGCAGTACAATATAAAGCGCGGCCTTGACGACCAGCCCTGACAGCAGTGCCGAAGCCGGGGCAGTCGCATTGGCATGGGCGGCAGGCAGCCAGAGATGCAGCGGGAAAAGCGCGGTTTTCAGCGCCAGTCCCACGAACATCAGCGCTACAGCGGCGATCAGTGCTGCTGTCGGTTCAGCCCCCATCAGCCCCGTGAAATCAAGCCGGCCAATTTGCAGATAGATGAAACCTACGCCCATCAGGAACAACAGCGCGCCAAGGATCGAAGCATACATGTATTCGAGTCCCGCCTGCACTGCCGCGCGCGTGGCGCTCAGGACTGTCAGGCCCACAGCCGCGAGCGCAATCACTTCGATCATGACATAGAGGTTGAATATATCCGTGCTCAGATAGACGCCGTTGATGCCGGTCAGAAGCAAAAGCCAGAGCGGCCAGAAATACTGCCTCTCGCGTGCCTGATCCGCGCCCTTCAGGGCGTCGAGTGCCGCGATGGAAACCAGAAACCCGACGGCGCTGGTCAGCGCCAGCATCGCTACGCTCAGCCCGTCGGCGCGCAGGTCAATACCCAGAGGCGCGCCCCAACCGCCAAGCGGCAGGACCACAGCGCCTGACTGCCGCACTTCCAGACCAAGCGCGATCACCGCGCCTGTGGTCAGCGCCAGCGTGACAAGCCCGACCAGGGCGGCGGCGCGGGGCAGAATGAAGGCCGCGATCGCGCCAAACAAGGGCAGGAAGATCGCCATCATCATCATATCAAGATCAAGCGTCATCTTCGGCCTCCAGAGTTTGCAGACGGCGGATCAGGGCAAGTGCCACTGCGGTTGCGCTGACCATCACCACGATGCCGGTGATCACCAGAGCATGCGGCACAGGGTCGGGCGCTCCAGGTGGTTCGCGCCACGCGCCGACGACCAGCACGAAGGCTGCGCCGACCGAACACAGCTTCAGCGCCAGCACTCTGCGCAGGCGGTCCTGCGCGCACAGCGCGCCGACAAGTCCGATGCCGAAAACGGCCATCCCGGTCAGCCCATAGATCAGATCAGGTGTCATCGCGGCCTCCTTTGGGCAGCGCGACCGGCTCGCGTCCGTGAAACAGCGCGGCCAGCGTCACAGCGATGGAGATCGTCACCATCCCCTCAATGAGCAGGATCAGGGTCTTGGCATGATCCAGTGGGTATTCGAATGCTACACGCCCGCCACCCGCGACCATGAGCGCGACCAGCGCAAAGGTGCCTGTGCCCAGAACGAAAGCTCCGCGCGCGATGCCGCGATGTTCGGGACGGGGCACATAGGCGCGGGTGAGCAGCAGCAAAAGCCCCACCGCCGCCAGCACTGCCCCGCCCTGAAACGCGCCGCCCGGTGCTTCGGCACCGACCCATAGCAGATAGGTGCCGATCACCACGATCGCAGGCAGCACAAGGCGCGCGAATCCCTGCCAAACCTCGCCCATCGCAGGGGCCGGGGCGTCAGACAGACCGCGCTCGATTTGCCAGACCGCGATTACGGCGGCCAGCAGGACGACCACTTCCATGAGAGTGTCATAGGCGCGGAAATTCAGCAAAACCCCCGTGACCGGATGATCCACACCGCTTGCGGGCATGGCCTCGGCCACCAGCGCGTCAAAGCCCGGCCCGGCAGAAGGTGCGCCCAGAAAAGCGACGGCAAGCCCCAGCGTGATCAACCCGCAAAACGCTGCATTGGCGAGCAGCACACCCAAAGGGACAGGCGCGCATGCAGCCTCGGTTATCGCGGTGCGGCTTTCGACAAAGCGCAGATGATGAAGCGTTTTCAGAAGCAGCGCCCCCGTGACGCCTGTGCCGATGGCGGCTTCAGCCAATGCGACGTCTGGGGCGGACAAACGCACCCATGCCAAGGCCGAGAACAGGCCAAAGACAATGAACAAGACGATCATTGCGAACCGATCGCGTACACTCAGCGACGCGATGGCCAGCGCGACAATTCCAAGCGCCAGAAGAAGATCGAAAATCACAAGTGGGTCAGTCATGCTGCCCCCTTGCGCCGCTTTGACGGGCATAGCGTGCGATAAGGTGGCTGCATGTGGCGCTTGCTACAGCAACGAAGAACCAGATGATCGCGATGCGAAACACGGCACCCGGCGTCGCTGCCAGAATTGCCACGCCCAGCGCAATGAGTGCCAGGCCAAGCCCATCCGCCTTGGTCAGGGCATGCAGGCGGCAGAAGATATCGGGGAAGCGCAACAGACCAACAGTGCCTGCGACAAAGAATATGGTCCCGGCTGCGATAAGACTGGCGGCGACGATTTCCAGCATCAGCGCACCCCCCGTGCGGCCAGAACCACAAAAGCCACAAGCGTCACTGCCGCGAGCAGTGCAAAGACCATCGCAACATCCAGCAGCGCGGGAATGGCCATGAGCTGCGAAAGTATCAGCAGGATCGCGACTGCGGCTGTTCCGAATAGCTGCGCGGCCAGCATGCGTTCAGCAGGGGCGGGGCCGCGAAACACACGGATCAACCCGGCCAGGATCGAGAGCAGCAAGGCGATAAGTGTGAATGACAGAAACGGGATCATGCGGAAGCCTCCGTATTTTGGGGCAGTGCGAAGAGGGCGCGAATTTGGGTTTCGAGATCATCAAGTGCGGGGTCGAGATCTATGCGCGTGTCCAGCATGTGAACGATGACGGTGTGGCCCTCGATCTCGGCTGACAGGGTGCCGGGCAACAATGTGATTGCATTGATGAACATGACCCTCGGAGCGCCCATTGGCAGGGTCAGATCATAGTGGCGGAAGCCGGGGCGCAGGGGCATGCGCGGCGCAAATGCGCGCATGGCGACATCAATCGCGCCGCGTACGGATTGTACAGCGAACCATAGCGCAAACGGTGCCGCGCCGCGCGGTGACAGCCGCCATGCGTAGCCTTGCGGCAGCAGGAATGCGACAGATGCGCCTAGCAGTACCGCAGGCACCCCAAAGACCAGCGCGTCTGCGCGCCAGTCTGTCAAGGCGCCCCAGATGACCGAGAGCACGAGCAGGGAAACAAGAAATCGCGGAAGCCCCCGACGCCGACCTGGCGCGGCGGGCGTGCGCAGCGCCGGAACCTTTTGCCCCGAGCTGCGCAAGGGTAGATCCGGGCTATCCGCAGAAGATATGGAATGCACCCGCGCAGACGCGTGCAGGCGCATGGGAGAAGTTGCGCGCATTGCGTAATTTCCGGGCAGCCTTGGTTCAAAGGGTAACTCTGACATGGGCGGGAATGGGGCTGCCTGTCCTATCCGTCCGCGTTGTCATGCAAGAGCTGCGCAGAGTGTTCCGCGCTGTTGCACCAAGAACGCGCCAGCCGCGTCATTCATCCATCGGGCTGACAGAAAAGCGATAATTCCGGTCGGTTTTCATGATTTCGGGACAGAATGTCGCGCAAGGGCAAATATTCTGTTCACCGAAGGGTGAGCAGGGGATGAAATTGGCATTGCGGGCGTTTGTGCGGTATCAGCAACAGGAGGATAGCATGTCCATGACCTCGACCAATCTGCAGCAGCCTGCACGCCCAAGCGTCCGTAAGGACGGGCTGATCAGCCTTTGGGGCCGGCTGCGCTATCGCCAGCCGGGTGCTTATGAAGCCTGGCTGCATGAGCGTGACATGACGATCATCACGGCAACCCTGATGCGCCTGACCGAGCGGCAGTTGAACCGGCTTGGACTGTCGCACAAGACGCTGGCGCTTGATGTCGAAGACCTGGCCTTGCGCGCGGAGCGAGATGCGCAGATCGGCCGAGAGGTGCTGGAATTGGTTCGGGATGACACGCCAGAGCGCCACGCCATTGCAGCAGAATGAGTTTACCTATCACGGTGATGAAAAAGCCGGGCATTGATGCCCGGCTTTTTCTTACCCGCTGACGGCACTGGCAAGAGTTTGTCCGCTTCCGACCCTTGAGAGGGTCTGTGTGTGTCCAGCCCATGCGAAGGTCTGCCTATTGTCGGCTGCTGCGAGCGTCTGGCACTGGTACAGCTAAAGAATGGGGGTCAGATGATGTATCATCTGACCCCCTCGCTTTCTGGATGCTGCCACTTTCCTGAAGTTAACGTGTGGCCCTGATGACGCGAGATATCTCATCGAGTTGCAGGATTGCGCGTTTCAGGTAGAATCCTTGTAAATGCAGGTGATTGGCCAGAAAACTGTTCGCGCCGGAGCTGTTGAGCACGACAAGTGGCTTTTGCTGCGAGGCTTCGCGCAGGCTTTCGAGGGCCTGAAGCCAAACCCGCGTCAGGCCTTGCGCCGCAATGACGTTCTCGAAATCGCGTCCCAACTCCCGCAGCAGCAAATAAGACGCATAGGCCATGCCCTTGTTCAGATAGAAGATGTCATCCGCAACCCGGTCCAGGATGAACCGATCCGCACTGACATGGTCATCCACAATTGCGGCGCGTGACCCTAGCTCGCTGGCCATCCGCTCGACAGTCATCGCCAGCGCATCGGCGCGTGTTTCAAAGATCGCCGCACCGTGAGCCACGCGCATGTTATAGGCCCGAAGCGCGCGCGCGGCCGCTTCATACTGCGTTTCGGCGGGCTGGACGGGCAAGAACGACTGATCCAGATCGAAAATCCAGACATCTGTTGGAAATTGTAACAGACCGCTCGCGCGCTCTAGGTCACTGTCGATGGCGGATGAACCACGCAAACGACCAATCTGGTTTTCCAGCTCCAGCGTAAAACGGCTGATCGCGCGCATCATGCCGCGCTGGAAATTCGGCATGTTGTCGTGAAACGCGGTTGGAAAGAAGATCGGATCATTGGCGGTCCAGCGATGAGTTACCACTTCACGGGTGATCAGTGCCTCGGCCATGTTCACGGCGTGGCTGCCACCTTCGATCGGGGCGGGGGGAGTGAACTCAAGATTGGCGTCGATACGATGCATCAGGTTGCCGATCACACCGAAATACAGGATGAAAGCACCAACAAGCATCCATAAGCTGCGTTTCATGATGACACGCGGCTTTGTCCCGAAGACAAGCCCCGGAAGCGAGATTTCCGGTCTCTTGGCCGGAACTTGCGGCCGGATGATCAGATCATTGCCCATGGCGTGCCTCCTTTAGCTTTGCAGGCGGGAAGTTGCGCCCGCTGCATGCCTGTTACTAACGCAAGCTGGCGCGGTTTAATCCGCGCGTCGAAGAAGGTTTTTTTGGCGTGTCACAAAGTTTTTTGGGATGAACCTGGCATCTCGTGCGTATGTCTGCAAAACCGATTTTGGAGAACAGGCCGTGACACTCAAAGCTGAAGTGACCCAGCACACAGCGAGCTTGCGCCGCTATGCACTGGTGTTGACCCGTGATGCGACCGCAGCGGATGATCTGGTGCAGGAAACGTTGGTGAAGGCGATCGACAAGGCCGATACTTGGCAGCCGGGCACAAGCTTGCGACCCTGGCTGTTTCGCATCATGCACAATACCCATATCAGCGACCTGCGCCGCACGAAGACGCGCAGCGACGCCGCACCTGATCTGCCTGAACCTGTTGTACCGGACCATCAGCATACGCAACTGGAACTCAAGCAGGTTCTGGAGGCGCTTGACCAGTTGCCAGAGGCACAGCGCAAGCCCATCATCCTGATTGCCCTTCGCGAGATGTCGTATGCCGAAGCAGCGCGCGCACTTGATGTGCCGCTGGGGACCTTCATGTCCCGGCTTGGACGCGGACGCGAAGCGTTGCGCCAGATCGTGTCCGGTATCAGCAAAGGCAAGTTGTCGGTTCTGAAAAGAAAGGGAAACATCTGATGACCCAGGAAAACACACATGAGCGAGATCTTGGGTTGGATGAAGACCTGATGGCCTATGTCGATGGGCGGTTGCCGGAAGACAAGATGGCCGAAATCGAAGCGCGGCTGGCCCGTGACCCAGAGGCTCGTGCAGCAACAGCAAGCTGGCGGCATCATGATAATCTCATCCGGCAAATGGCCAAAGATGCTGATGATCTGCCTGTAAACATGCAGATTGCGGCGCTGGAACGAGAGCTTGCCGCGAAACTCAAAGCCCGCAAGCGCCGCGCATTCGTGATGGGGCCTGCACTTGGCCGGATTGCGGCGTCTGTGCTGATTTTCACTGCAGGCTGGGGCGCACATGGGTTATTCGGGTCCGCGTCGCAACTGCGTGGCGCAGAGTATCCGCAATTTGTCACGGCAACGATGACTGGGCATCAGCTTATCCAGCAAGCATCGATGCAGCAGGCCGAGTTCCAATCCGATGAGATGGAGGCTGCACTTGACTGGATGTCTGCGCAGATGCAGCAAAAGATTGACAGCCCCAAACTAGAGAGATTGGGCTACACGGTTGAAACGGCACGACTTTTGTCAACTTCGGAAGGGCCTCTGGCTGTTTTCCATTACCGCAATGAGCAAGGGGACCAGGTCTCTGTCTCGGTGAGTCCGCATGCGCCGGATCAATCAGATTACAAGTTGCGTGTGGTGCGCATGGACAGTGACAGCATGGCTTACTGGACTGATGCGGGACTGGATTACTCGATTATCGGTCCAGTCGATGTTGGGACGATCACAACGCTTGCCGCAGCAGTCCGCGAATGATGGTCGTTTATGCAAGGTCATGCGATATGCAGCATGACCTTGCGCGGCCAAGCCGCTATCTCGATGTTTCAATAATGATCTGCCCATCGGGTTGTGTTGCCAGCACATGATCGGCAGGGGCGCTATGTTCCAGAACTGTGCGTGCATTCACCATGTCGTTTCCGTCTGCGCGCGATTCTGCTTCCTGTCTGGTTAATCCGTGATCCAGCCAGCGCGCAATCAACCGTGCGCGCAGCACCGCCAAGGGCACCGATAGCAAGACAGTTTCGTCAAACATGCCTGACAGTGCGGCCCAAGCGCCATGTTGCAACAGCAGATAGTTGCCCTCGAATACAACAATGCGGGCGGCGGCGGGTAGCGTCGCTGCGGCAGGCAGGGTTTTATCCTGTGCCCGATCAAACAGCGGATACTTCAGATCGTGCCCAGCGCTGCGAACATCTTTCACCAGTTCGATGAACGCCGTGACGTCGAAGGTTTCCGGTGCGCCCTTAACGGCGAGCAGGCCTTTTTGCTGCAAGTCCGGATTGTCCAGATGGTAGCCATCCATTGGTACAAGCGCGGCAAAAGTTTCGTTGGTTTGCGCACGCAATGCCTCGACCAGTTCGGCGGCAATGGTGGATTTGCCGGCACCGGGCGGTCCGGCGACTGCGATCAGCGTGCGGTTGTCGGCGTTGTGCGCAGCGAGTATCCGCGCGCATAAGTCCTGCACCACATTTGATTGTGGCATGACGTCCCCCTTTTATGCTTTGCGGGCCCCCTAATGCAGCAAGCACTTCAGGCAAACACATGATCAGCGCAAGTGCTTGTCTGACAAGTGACGCGAGGGTGAACACAATAGAAGCCACGCATCAAGACTAATAAAAACTAGCGAATGAACTATCAACACTGATCTAGAACAGGCTGCCTTGTTCCGGCTTGGGTGGTGCAGGTTTCGGTTTGGACGATTTTGCAGACCGCTGCGGCAGGGCACCAAGTGCACCATCCGCGAATTCGATGTCCAGCGCCGGGGCTTTTGCGGCGGATTTCGCAGTTGTCAGGACCGCCCCGTCCGGGTCGCGGACTACAGCATAACCGCGCGCCAATGTTGCCGGATAGCCCAGCGACTGACGCAGGCGCTCCAAAGCGGCAAGGCGGGTGGCGTGGCGTTCCAGTTGTGCACTCATGGCGCGGCTGGCGCGGCCAGTCCGCTCGGACAGCCGTTCGTGGGCCTTGGTGATCTCGCGGCTTATGTTTTGTGGGCGCAATCCCGCGCTGGCGGTGCGTAATTCCTGCTGTTTGGCCGACATAAGCGCGCGCAGACTGCCGGGGAATCGCTCGGCCCATTGATCGAAACGCTGCGTGGCCGGGGCCAGAA
>SKGU01000316.1 GCA_007117255.1 Natronohydrobacter sp.
GCGCGCGCCGCGCCTGCGCATCCCGACTGGTCGGATTGGACGCAAGCCGCGCGCGCCGATTATCTGGACTGGGTGCGCCCGCGCGAAACCCCCGGCGCGGTGAAGCTGGAAAAGGTGATCGCAGAGCTGTCGGACGCGCTGCCCGAAGACGCCATCGTCACCAATGGCGCGGGCAATTACGCGGCCTTTCTGCACCGCTACCTGCGCGCGCGCGCCTTTCCGGGCCATCTGGCACCCACATCAGGGTCTATGGGCTATGGCTTCCCAGCAGCGATTTCGGCCAAGCTGGAACACCCGGACCGCCCCGTGATCTGTTTTGCAGGCGATGGCTGCTTCCAGATGACGCTGAACGAGATGTCCACTGCGCGGCAATACGGGGCGAATGTGGTGGTGATCGTGTGCAACAACGGCCAATATGGCACGATCCGCATGCATCAGGAAAAGACTTATCCGGGCCGCGTCAGTGGCACGCAGATGTTCAATCCAGATTATGCCGCGCTGGCGCAGGCTTATGGCGCGCATGGTGAGCGGGTGGAGCGCACAGAGGATTTCGCGGACGCCTGTGCGCGCGCGATGGCAGCGGGGCTGCCTGCCGTGATTGAGCTGGTGCTAGACCCTGACGCGCTGTCACCGGGCGGAAGCCTGCAGGATATCCGCAAGGCGGCGCAGGGCTGAGTCTGCGGCGCAGTGCATGCAGGACCGATGAAAGGAAGCCACGGGCATCGGCACGGCGCGGGGCCGGACAAAAGCGCGCGTGTGCGGGTCGCGCCGGATCGGTGCCAAAACCGCCTCACGGTCTGATCGGCACCGAAATGCTTGCGCGCGGGCATGATTTGCCCCAGTCACAGTCTGGGTCATGCAGCATGCGCAGACCCTCAAACCCGTCAGACAGGGCGAATGTTTCCGCCCCCAACGCCCCTGACGCCGCAGAATAAGGAACGCCCCGATGATAACCCGCATGGAAACCGGACAACGCATGAGCAAGATCGTCATTCACGGCCAGACGGTCTATCTGTGCGGGCAGGTCGGCGCGGGGGCAACTGTGGCCGAGCAGACCCGCGATTGTCTCGCCCGCGTGGATGCGCTGCTCGAACAAGCCGGCTCTTCGCGCGAGCATATTCTGCAAGCGATCATCTGGCTGGCAGATATGGCCGATTTCGCAGAGATGAATGACGTCTGGGATGCATGGGTGCCCGAAGGCCATGCGCCTGCCCGCGCCTGTGGCGAAGCGCGTCTGGCGCGCGATGCTCTGCGGGTCGAGATCATCATCACAGCGGCGCTGAAAACCTAGAGCCGCTACAGCGGCGCTTTGTGCAAGCGCGCAGCGCCCCAGTTCCTGCCTTTTTCGAAATCTGACGGCATCCTGCCCGGCTGCTGCCATATTCGTCCCTTAACCTGCAGCACTGTATGGTATTGTTGGAAAGGCTTGTTGGTATGGAATTCGCGCGCAGGTTCTTCGGGATTTTCCTGCCTCTTGTTTTCACGGTAGGGGCGATCATTGTTTTTCGTGTGCTCGGTACAGATCACGAGTTGATCCGCCCTGTTACCGAGCGCGTCGCGGGGATCGTCGCGGATGTTGCAGCAGATGTTGTCCCAGAGCTTGCCGCGAAAATGCCCGCGCAAGACAAGGCGCGCGGCAGTTATGAGGAGATCACCGCCACCGGCTTCCATCTGATCCGGCGCGCGCAATATCGCTATTCGGTGCCGCAGATCGCGCGCGGGCAATCACGCCAGCATGAACTGGTGCAGGACGGACGCAGTTTGCGCTTTCACAGCTATCATCCGCGCAGTGCCCACCCGGTGCCACTGGTGGTGCTGTTTCACGGCGCCGGGCGCGAGGGCCTGTCAATGATCGATATGTGGCGGCGCACCGCCATGCGCGAAGGCTTTGCGCTTCTCGCCCCCGATGCAACTGGACGGGACTGGCCCATTGGCAGGCCGGACCCCGACGCGATCACCGAAATGATCACGCAGCTTGCCGCGCAATACCCGATTGATCCCGCCCGCATCTATCTCTTCGGTCATTCCAATGGTGCGGGCTACGCGCAGGTTCTCATCAACGGCCATGATGGCCCTTGGCAAGCCGCCGCGCTGCATGGGGGCGCGGTCCTTGGCCTGCCGCGCCATGGTCTGGGCAAGCCTGTGCGCCTGTATCTGGGGGATGATGATCATGTGCTGTCACTTGAAGACGCGCGCCAGAGCGCCCGCGACTTCGCCCGCAATGGCAGTGACAGCAGCCTGGTCATCATTCCAGGCCATACGCATTGGTTCTACGATATCGGACCGCAGATTGCTGATGCGTCCTGGCACTGGTTCACCGGGCTAGGCGCCCAGGAAATGGCGGCGCGCTGACGTTGCCGCCTTTTTTGAGTATTTGAAGCAAGATGAAATCAGAGTTGCAAAAGCTCCGGCAGATCGGCCATGGCGTGAAAGGGGGTTGCGCCTTCGGCAGCCAGATACGCGCCACCCCCATCCGGCGCATAGCCATAACAGCGCATCCCGGCTGCGCGCGCGGCCCGCGCCCCGGTCGCGCTGTCTTCGATCACCACGCACGCGCCGGGCGCATGGCCCAGACTGCGCGCGGCATGTTCAAACAGATCAGGCGCGGGCTTCGGGGCGGCGACATGCTCGGCTGAGAACAACCGCCCCTCAAGCCGCGCCCAGATACCCGGATGCTGGCCCAAAGTGATCCGCATCTTGGCCATGCGTCCGTTGGATGCAATGCAATAGGGGACTGCGCGCGCGTCCAGCCGGTCCAGCAGCGCCGGAATACCTGTGATCAGCGCGGTGCCTTCGGCAAGACGCAGATAGAGGCGGTCATAAAACTGCGCGACCCAGTCATCTGCCAGCACCGCGCCAAGGCTGCGCGCCTTCGCAGCCACGCCGCTCATGGTGCCGCCGATGAACGTCTGCGTCACCTGCGCGACAGTCATGTCCAGCCCATGCGTGGCCAGATCGTCGCGCAAAAGCTGATGCGTCATAGGCTCTGAATCCACGACAACACCGTCGCAGTCGAAAATGATCAGGGAGGGGGTCATGGGGCCTCGATTTGCAGAAAGGTGACATGAGTTTCGCCGTAGCGGCGCTGGTCAAGGGCTGTGAAACCTGCGGGCGGCAATTGGGGCATGGCCTCTTCCCAGACCACAACCGCGCCGGGGGCCAGCCAGCCGCCCGCACGCGCCGAGGCCAGCGCAAGCGCGCCAAGCCCCTTGCCATAGGGCGGATCGAGAAACAGCAGATCAAAGCCCGGCCCGCGATTTTCGCCCAAGGATGTGGCATCACGGCGATACACCTTGGTGACGCCCATGGCGCGCATTTTCTCGATATTCTGACGCAAGAGCGCGCGGGACGCCGCACCGTCGTCAATGAAAGTGACATGCGACGCCCCGCGCGACAGCGCCTCCAGCCCCAGCGCGCCGGTGCCTGCAAACAGGTCCAGCACGCGCGCACCGTCAAGCGGGACATCCAGACTGTTGATCAGCAGGTTGAAGATCGCTTCGCGCACCCGGTCAGATGTCGGGCGCAGATGCGCCTGCGCATCGCCGTCACCGACATCCGCCAGTTTCAAGCCGCGCGCTGTGCCGCCGATGATCCTCATGCGCGCAAAAGCGCCTTGAGATCGGTTGCGGGGTCCATCAGCGCCGCCGGATCAGGGCTGCGCCCCTGTTCCAGCAGCCGCTTGCCCAGCATGAAAGCGCGCGGATCGCCCAGCGCATCGACCGCCAGAAACTTGTCGCCCGCATAGTACCAATGGCTGCGCGCGCCACTGTCACGCACAAAAACCCGGTCATAGCCCGTGTTCAGCCCCGCGATTTGCAGCTTCAGATCATACTGATCCGACCAGAACCACGGCAGCGGGTCATAATCCTTGCCCGCGCCCAGCATGTTTTCGGCCACAAGTTCGGCCTGATCGATGGCGTTCTGAACTGATTCCAGTCGAAGCCGCCCGCCACGATGCGGGAAGGATGCGCAATCGCCTGCTGCCCAGATATGCGGGTCCGATGTGCGGCCCTGCGCATCTGTCCTAATGCCGTTCTCGATCACCAGCCCTGCGGTTTCGGCAAGCGCCGTGGCTGGCAGAATGCCAATGCCCACAATCACGAAATCTGCATCGATCCGGGTGCCATCGCTCAGCCGCACGCCCGTGACGCGGTCCTCGCCCTCGATCCGCTCCAGCCCGGTGGATTCGAGGATACGCACACCATGGCCCTGATGCAGCGCGCGGATCGCGTCCGATGTCTCTGGCGCGGCCACACGTTGCAGGATGCGCGGGGCCATTTCCAGCACCGTCACATCCAGCCCTTTCTTGGCCGCCACCGCCGCCGCTTCCAGCCCGATATAGCCGCCACCCACAATCACCACGCGGCGTCCGGGCTGGAACTCCGGGGCCATGGCATCGACATCGGCCAGCCCGCGCACGACAAAGACGCCCGCCAGCGCACCGCCAATGGCCGCAGGCAACTGCCGCGCGACCGAGCCTGTGGTCAGCGCAAGCGCGTCATAGTCCAGGGTCGTCTCGCCCAGCCGCAGCCTGCGATTGGCCGTATCAATCTCATCGACCCGCCTGCCCAGATGCAGGCTGATCTCTTGGTCGGCATAAAAGCTCTCAGGCCGCAGAAACAGCCGGTCCTGAGCAAGTTCCCCCAACAGATAGGCCTTGGACAAGGGCGGGCGCTGATAGGGCGGCACGGGTTCTTCACCGATCAGGGCAATCTCGCCCCCGAACCCCAGCGCGCGCAGTTTTGCCACCAGCGACGCCCCGGCCTGCCCTGCCCCGATGACAGCAATTCTCTTCATCCGACCCTCATCCGCTCTGGCTTGTTGCCCGTGAGATACTATGTTCCCGGCACAAGTAACCACAACGAACGAAGGAGCCAACCATGACAATCGCAACCGGGGACAATTTGCCAGAGGCCACATTCTCGCGCATCGGCGCAGAGGGGCCGGAACAGGTGGAGCTTTCCAGCCTGACCAAAGGCCGCAAGC
>SKGU01000248.1 GCA_007117255.1 Natronohydrobacter sp.
ACGCTCTTGCGCGAATTGGGCCTGTCGGCAATTTATGTCACGCATGACCAATCCGAAGCCTTCACCATCGCCGACCGTGTCGCAGTGATGCTGGATGGTGAAATTGCACAGATTGACACGCCTGAAGCGTTGTTTTCGGCCCCGGAACAGGTTGCGGTGGCGCAGTTCCTGAATATAGGCGCGCTGGTCGAGGGTCGCTTGTGTGCTGCGGGTGGCTTCACTTGCGCGCGCTCCCATCTGAGCCTTCCGTCGCTCGCAGGAAAGGCACCAGAAGGGCCAGCGCGCATTCTGATCCCGCGCACGGCCATCCGGCCCGATCCGCAAGGCGCGCTGAAAGCGCAAGTCATGCGCTGCCAGTTTCAGGGCGACCGTTACTTGCTGCATCTGGGGCTGGATGGACAAAGCACTGGCCTGGTCTGCCCAGCAGATCAGCCCGTTGCACTGAATAGCCAGATTCCGTTGGCGATTGATGCTGATCGCCTGCGCGTGTTCCCGCACTAACCCAAAATCGAAGGAAACCGATATGTTTCGCACGACTGCTCTTGCCGCATCTCTGGGCTTGATAGGCACGCTTGCTCAGGCTGACACACTGACATTCTATACCGCTGGCCCCGGCGGGTTGGCGGATGCGCTGGCCGAAGCGTTTCAGGCTGAAACCGGCATCACTGTAAACGTGTTTCAGGGCACCACCGGTCAGGTGATGGCGCGGCTCGAAGCCGAAGAGGCCAACCCGCAAGCCGATGTCGTGGTTTCGGCAAGCTGGGGCTCGGCTGTGGACATGCATGAGCGTGGCTTGCTGATGGAATACTTCTCGCCCAATGCCGAAAACGTGCCGGATTTTCTGACGCACAGCCATTATGTCGCGCAGGGCATCTCGGCGCTGGCGATTGCGTGGAACACCCAGAGCGGCACACCGCGCCCCAGCGAATGGACTGATCTGGCTAGCGCGGATTACCGCGACCTTGTTACCATGCCTGACCCGGCGCAATCCGGGTCTGCATTTGACCTGATTGCCGGGCTGGAAACTGCGATGGGCGAAGAGGCGTGGAAGCTGCTCGGCGCGCTGGCAGATAATGGCATGATCGTGCCAGGGCCAAATGCTGCTGCGCTGAACCCGGTTTTGCAGGGTGCGGCCGCAGCGGTCTTCGGCGCGGTAGACTACATCTCCTATTCAAGAGCTGCAGCAGGTGAGACGGTCGAAGTGATCGTGCCTGAAAGCGGCACTGTGATCGCCCCGCGCCCGATGTTCATTTTGGAGTCGACCACAAACGCGGATGCAGCAAAGGCATTTGTCGATTTCGTTCTGTCGGATGCTGGTCAGGCACTCGTCGCCGAGACCTGGATGATGCCCGCCCGCGCTGATGTCGAAGGGTTGCGCCCCGGTATCAACGATCTGAACGTGATCGAGGTTGATGAAGATGCGGTTTCTGCCCGCCGTGACGAGATCATCGCGCGGTTCAACGAGACTGTGACCAACCGCTGAGCATTTCGATACAGCAAAACATGGCCCCGGAAGGAATTCGGGGCCATGCGTATTGGTAAAAAGGCCCTTCCATGTTGCGCGCGCAATCCCTCCTGACCACATTGGCCGCCACTGCGTTGATCCTTCTGGTTGGCCTGCCGGTCTTGTTTATCTTGTTGCAGGCCGTGTTTCCCGAATTTGCGCGGGGCTCCTTCGCCGGGCCGTTCTCGAAACTTGTCATCCTGACAGAAAACGACCGCTTGATGATGCAGGCGCGCAATACGCTGCTGCTGGCCTTTTCAGTTATGATTGGTTGCCTGATCTTCGGCCTGCCCATCGGGATTTTGCGCGGGCTGTTTCATGTGCCCGGCGCGCGGGTCTGGGATGTGGTGTTCCTGATCCCCTTCCTGATCCCGCCCTTCATCGCCGCGATTGCCTGGATGATGACGCTGCAGCCGCGTGGCTATCTGTTCCAACTGCTGGGCTTTGACATGGGCCGGTTTCTGTTCAGTTTCGCGGGCGTTGCCTTTGTCATGACGCTGAACCTGTTCCCGCTGGTCTATTTCGCCGTATCGCGCGCGCTGGAAATGGTCGGCGGGCGCTTTGCCTCTGCCGCGCGCGTGCATGGGGCGCTACCCTTGCAGGCGTTTTTCCTGATAACCCTGCCGCTTTCGATCCCTGCCATCGCGGCCAGCCTGCTGATCGTCTTTGCCATGTCGATCGAGGAATTCGGCACACCCGCCGCTCTTGCCTCGCGCACCGGATTCGAGGTGCTGGTGACCGGCATCTACACACGCCTGTCGGACTGGCCGATTGATCTGTCGGGCGCGGCGCTTGGCTCGGTTATGCTGATGGCGATGGTGCTGGCCGCCTTCACGCTGCAAAACTGGATCGCCACACGGCGGTCCTATATCAGCCAGACCGGCAAGCCCGCAGATCTGGAAAAGGCCGATCTGGGGCGCTGGCGCTGGCCCGTGTTGGGACTGTTCGCGCTGGTGGCATTGATCGGCGTGGTGATCCCGCTGGCGGCGATTGCGGTGACATCCTTCATGGGCACAATCTCCGGGGGCTTGAGCTGGTCGAATCTTGACCTGCGCCACTATGAGCCGATTTTCCAAAGTGGCAGCCGTGCTTGGCAGGCTCTGATCACCTCTGGCTGGCTGGCTGTGCTGACGGCCTTTGCCACCGCGGCGATTGGCGGGCTGGTTGCCTATATTGTGGTGCGCGGAACCGGGCGAGGGCGGTCCGTGATGGACGGTCTGTCGGTGCTGCCCAATGCCATTCCCGCGATCGTGCTGGCGGTTGGCATCATCCTGTTCTGGAATTCGCCCTATCAGCCGATTTCGCTTTACGGGACAGCCGCGATCCTGCTGGTCGCCTATATCGGCATCCTGCTGCCCTATCCGATCCGCTATGCCGTGGCGCGATTGCGCCAGATTTCCGGCTCGCTTGATGACGCTGCGCGGGTGGCGGGAGCAGGGCAGATGCAGGCGCTGCGTCATGTGACCCTGCCGCTGATGGCCCCTTCGCTGATCGCCGCGATGATGCTGGTCTTTGCGATTGCCTCACGCGAGTTGGTGGCCTCGATCATGCTGGCACCGGCGGGGATGCGCACTGTGGGCACTTTCGTCTTTTCGCAATTCGAACAGGGCTCGGTGCAGACCGGCATGGCGATGAGCATGATCGCCATCACCATCACTTCTGGCATCTTGCTGGCGGTCAATCTGTGGCTGGCCCGCCAGGGTAGCAGCGCGTTTTCGGGCTGACTCTCATGGCATTGGTCGCGCAACTCTCTGACCCGCATCTGCGCGATGATGGCGCGGACCCGTTTCATGATCCGGCGGAAGCGCTGCTACTGGCCTTCACGCAAATCGCCACGATGGATGCCAAGCCTGATGCGATTGTGCTGACCGGCGATATCATCGACCGTAGCGCAAAAGGCTATGCGCATGCGCTACCGCTCCTGCGCCAAGCGCCCGTCCCACTTTGGCCAATGCCTGGAAATCATGACGATCCAGTGGGTTTTCGTATCGCCTTTGACGGCTGGGCCGATTTTGCGTCTGATCATTTGAGCTACATCGCCCAGATTGATGACGTCCAACTGATTGCGCTGGACAGCACGCTGCCGAATGGGTGTCCCGGAGTGGATTGGTCGCGGCTTAACTGGCTGGAAGGCATCATTGGCCATTCGCAAAGGCCGTCACTTCTGGCGCTCCATCATCCGCCATTTGCGACTGGCGCCCCCCATCTGGACAACCCCGGATTCCAGAATGCGGATGCTCTTTTGCATCTGGTCAAGGGCAGCCAAGTCTGTCGTGTTATCGCAGGGCATAGTCATCGCGCTATCCAGACAATTTGGGGCGGATGTCTTTCCAGCACGGCCTCAGCTATCGGTCATGGCCTGAGCCTGTCGCTGTGTGGCACGCAACGCCACAAGCCTGTTCAGATGGCTCCCGCCTTTGACCTCCATGCAATCGGCCCAGAGGATCTTGTGAGTCATCAGATAACGCTCGGCCCAGAGTCAGAAGAAACCGCGCCCATTCGGTCTGCATATCAAGGCAATGATCGTCAGGTGGTTTCAGAAGGCTGATGATCTTTCCCGCAATTCGCGCGTCCTGCTTCGTTTCTACCTCCGTCGGCAACAGAGGCGGCGCATAGACGGCTGCGCTTCTGCAGTGTTTCACAAAAGGTAGCAAGGTTGCTGCCGATGCGCTGCGCACCGTCTTGGTTTTATGCTGACCTTTTCTGTCATGGCTGACAAGACTGCTAACCTATTGCGACCGGCAAATGCCGATCGCAGCACCATGTCTGAGCAAAAACGTTGCTGAGATCCGTCAATACACATGGTTTTCAGTGGGCGATCTGGTCCAGCGGATAGAATGCTTGCTGTCGGTGTTTGTTCAAACCGCATCATGCAGGCAGCCAGAAAATGTTGCTTGTGATCGAATTGTTTTGCGACGCGACGATCATGCCACTTTCAACATGTTTTGAAACTTGGCCCTGACGTTGCGGCACCGGAGATTGTTGACGTCTGCTTATGCAGGGAAGTTGCGCGCAGCGCTGGTTGACTTTGGTGTCTGTACTCTTGTAGCTCTTCTGGCCACGCCTGCCAGCCTCGAAAGGCCGTATTCATGACCCTGCCCGCCGCTGCCATCGGGACTTCTTCCGCGCTCGAAGACGGGCGCGAGGTACTGCGTGCAGAGACTGCGGCGCTCTCGCAACTGGCGGCTGGACTGGATGCGCGTTTTGTACATGCGGTCGAGATGATCCTGGCCACACGCGGGCGCTTGATCGTGTCAGGGATCGGCAAGTCCGGCCATATCGGGCGCAAGATTGCGGCCACTTTTGCATCGACCGGCACGCCTGCGCATTTCGTCCATGCTGCCGAGGCAAGTCATGGCGACTTGGGTATGATCACGCCTGACGACGTATGCCTTCTATTGTCAAAATCGGGTGCAACGAGCGAGTTGAGTGACCTCATCTCCTACACGCGGCGATTTGGTGTGCCGCTCATTTCGATCAGCGGCAATCCAGAGAGCACTTTGGCGCAGAAATCCGATGTGGCTCTGATTCTGCCAGATGCACCAGAGGTCTGCGCCATTGGCATGGCCCCTACAACCTCAACCACAATGACGCTTGGTTTGGGTGACGCTCTTGCTGTCGCTGTCATGCGCGCGAAGGGTTTCGATCCAGAGCGTTTCCATCTGTTCCATCCTGGCGGTAAGCTGGGTGCACAGTTCCTGCGCGTTGCCGAACTGATGTACCAAGGCGACGCACTTCCGCTGGTGACAGAAGATGCGCCGATGGACCAGGTACTCATGCGCATGACCGGTACGGGTTACGGTGTGGCGATCATTGTCGAGCAACAGCGACTTGCAGGCATCATCACAGATGGTGACTTGCGGCGCAACATGGATGGGCTGATGAGCAAGCGTGCGGGCGATGTCGCAACCCGCAGCCCCAAGACCATCGGCCCGGATGCTCTGGTATCCGAGGCAGTGGCAATGATGAACGGCAACAAGGTCAATGCCCTTTGTGTGATTGACGAAGATCGGCACGTCATTGGCATGATCCGCCTGCACGATTGCCTGCGTGCAGGAGTTGTCTAGTGGGCCCGGGGCTAGCTGTCGGCATGGTATCCACCAAGTCCCAGCCCGAGCCTGACAACGCCCCGGTTGACTGGCTAAGCGTAGTGTCGCTGACGTAGATGGCGGGATTCAACTCCATGAATGGTTTGGTCAATTACCAGAGGCAATAGGCTCGCATGTCATCTGAAACGAACCCAACACCTAGTGATCCCACACGGTGGATTGACTTGGAGCCGTATACTCCGCTGGCGAGAGGTCGCTCCCGCTTGATCTTTGATCATCCGCAACAGCCAAATCGCCTGCTTAAGGTCATTTCGCCGGAAAAGCGAGCGCGCGCCCACAAGAAATTTGTCCTTCGTCCGTCGCGCCGCAGATTTAAGGCTTTACGTGGGACTTTCGCAGAACTTGAAGAATATCTGGCCCTGCTCGCGAGAAATGAAAAGTTGCCGGAGTTCCTTCCCAGATTTTTTGGATTCGTGGATACCTCTTTCGGACCTGGGCAGATCGTTGAGAAGATCTGCCTAGATGGCAACGATTTGGCTCCCGCCCTATCAAGCTGGCGTGACACCGACTTACAAGAAAAGGACGTTGCGGAGTTGCTCGATAACCTGCTGCAAGAGATCGAGCGTGCCGGGATGATGGCTTCTGATCTGTCTGCGAACAATATCGTGATCGCGCGGCAGCCGGTACTTAGGTTGGTCGTTGTCGATGGGTTCGGCGGCGATAAGCATTGGCGTGTCCTCACAGCTCTTGCGCCTGGACTTTTGCCGGTTTACCGGAAACGGGTCCGGAAGCGCTTGTTAACAGACGTGTTGGGAAATGAATGTCAAACCCTAAAGGCTTTTTGACTTTACAAGAGTGACGAGATGGAATCGATTCTTTCAACTGTAAGAAAAATGCGTCGTATCGTGAGAATGGTCGCGAACGGCCCCGCAACCCTCAGGCATCTCAAATCGCATTACGGTCCTGTGAACAGCCTCGCAATCAATCGGATTGTTGTTTTTCCGGAGCTTGGCTTCGCCTATAATCGAATCAAGAAGAACGCTAATACTTCCACTGTGATCCTTCTGCGCGAATTGCAGATTAACTCGATTGAGACACGAAATCACGCGAAGTGGAATGCTAAACGCTATTTTGATCTTTCCCGAGAAGAGTGGCGGCGCATCGGCGATATGCACCTTTTCATCATCATCCGTGATCCTTATTCCCGCGTGCTCTCCGCCTTCCTTGATAAATTCCGGAGTGATCGATATCGCCATAAGTACGGTAATTTCGAACTGACCCCAGAGGGGTTCGGGGCATTTCTGACATGGTTGGAAAAGGGCGGCTTGAGCCGTGATGCCCATTGGGACCTGCAGACAAAGCTGATGATGCTGCCGCTTGAAAAATATGACACAGTTATCCGCTTCGAGAACTATCGTGAGGAGTTGAAGAATCTGCTCGAGAGCCGCGGGTTGAAGCTGCCGCCGGATGCGTTGAGGGAACTCTACCCTTCCGACCGCGCGAAAGAGACGAAATCAAGCAGCAAGCTTGTGCAATTCTATACACCCGAACGCGCCAGTATCGTGCAACGACTCTATGCCGAAGATTTCAGCGCGCTGGGTTACGCAACGGACTTCCCGGAGCCGTGGCAATAACGGGCAGCCCTTCGGGCTGCCCGTGCGCGCGTTATGCCGTTTTGGCCTTCGCCTCATATTCAGCCGCTTCCGCCAGCCATTCGGCTGCATAATCGACGTCCTGCCACTCTTTGAACCACGGGCCGCCGCGGGTGTGGTGAACGGCTTGCGGGTAGCCTTCGGATGGCTTGTCATACCAGCCTTCCAGCCAGTTCCAGCCGGTGGGCAGCGCGCCGATCTCCTCGTCCTTGGCCCACTGCATACGGTGCAGATAGGCGCCGCTCTCGCGATTCACGACTTCAGGTGTGAGTTGTTTCGTCGAGGGGTGGGCGCAATTGAACAGCATGAAGGATGACCAGTTCTTGCGCGGGTAACTGGTCTGCGGAACGCCATCCATCTTGGTGGTTTCTTTCGGCTGATAGTCATGCTGCACACACAGGACTGCATATTTGGGGTCCATATACTGCTGCAATTCGGCGACATCACCGAAAAAGAGGAAATCGCAATCCACAAAGATCGCCCAGCCCTCATATCCCGCAAGGTGCGGCACGAGAAAGCGGGAATAGGTGAACTCTGTCGAGGCCAGCGGGTCGATCTCGCGGGTATAGAGTCCCTGATCAACCAGATCCTGCAGCTTGATCGGAATTACTTCGACCGGGATCGTGGCGTGTTTTTCCAAAGACTGCTTCGCAACCTGATAGGCGATATCCTCGCGCGAGTCCCAGCCAACATAGACAGAAAGTTTTTCCATGTAGTTCATCCTTTTCGATGTTGCATTCCGTTGCGCCCTGCATAGCGTGAAAGGCATGAGAAGAAAAATGACCTCGCGCAAATTGTGCAGTGTCGGGCAGGATCACGCATGTGCATCTAGCTGCAGGGTAATGGCTTCAAATGCGTGTTCAAGCGGGGCCATCATATCGGCCTGAACACGCGCTGCGCCCGCCACATAGGGTGTGCGGAACTCCGGCTGTTGTGCTGCAAGTACGGCGCGGGCGAGGCCAGCGCCATCGGCGACTTCCAAAGCGCCGCCTTCTGAATGCAGCCGGGCATAGGCTTCGCGGAAATTGCCGATATGGGGGCCATGCAGGATCATTACACCAAGCGCCGCCGCCTCGAATGGATTCTTCCCGGTGAGGGTCATCCCGGCGACGGGAAGCGAATTACCTGTATAGGCAACTGGCACCATGCGCAGCCACAGGCCCATTTCGCCCAACGTGTCAGCGATATAGACGCTGGTGTCGGGCGTGATCGCGTCCCCGCGTGAGCGGCGGGAAATGCGCGCGGAACTGAACTGCGCGCTGGCTGCAGCCTCGGTCGCGTCTGCAAGCGAAATCTGCCGGGGCGCGATGATAAGCAGCAACTCCGGACATGTCTCCATAGCCTGTGCATGGGCTGCGAAGATCTGCTTCTCTTCCACATCGCGGGTCGATGCCGCAAGCCAGCGTGGCCGCGTCGCGATCTGCGACGCAAATGCTTCGCGCAACTCAGGCCGATCGGGCGGTGGGGACGAGGCGGCCTTCAACAGACCTGTAACATGCATTTTTTCGGGTCGTGCGCCCAAATCGAGAAACAACTCGCGCGAACGTTGATCCTGAACATGGATTTCCTCGAAGAGGTCCATCAGCCAGCCATTCGCGCGCGAAAACCGGCTGCGGCGACGGTGACGGCGGGCGGTGACGTGGGCGTTAAGCATCAGCATCGGGATGGCACGCGCATGGGTCTCAAACAGAAGGCGCGGCCAGAGATCCATTTCCGAAAGCACGAATAGATCTGGTTTCCAATGGTCGAGAAAACGCCGCACCGGGTAGGGGCAATCCACGGGTGCGTAATGGTGAATGACCCTTGGTGGCAAGTTGCGCTTGGCCAAAGCCTCGGCCGAAGCGCGGGTTATCGAGGTTAACAAAAAATGTGTCTGTGGTCGCGCTGCGCTGAGCCGTTCCAGGAGCGTGAGAAGCACTGCTGTCTCGCCGACACTGACACCATGAAGCCACACAAGTTCGCCTTCTGGTCTTCGCATGGCGGGATTGCCCCATTTCTCTGCCAGGCGCGCCGGGTCTTCCTTGCCCTTGCGCGCCCGCAGGCGCAGCGCCAGCGCCCAGATGGGCGGCAAGAGCACCGAAAGTGCCAGATAAAGACGGATCAGAAATGGTCTTACGGGCATTGTTTCAAGCCATGCATGCAGTGCGAATGGCGTGACCTATACCACGCCGGGTGTCAGGAGCAATCTGACAGTCATCTGCCTGGGCCTGACCAGCTTGCGCATTGGTGACATCTGCAGACAGGTGCAAGGATTGCATGCCTGCTCAACGATCAGGGCTGTCGTGGGCGTGCGTTTGTTGTCGACACGATGCTTGAAGATGCAAAAGCGTGTGGCATGCCAGATCCCCAGCACGACATGCCGGTCGCCTACAGATCGCAATTCCCTTTTGGTTTTCTGCATGCTAAAAAATAAACATTATCAATGTCTTGGCGTTTGTTTGCGTGTTCTGAAAACTTTCTGTTTCACCACTCTTGTCTTGGCTGCAAAGAAAAACTAACCTTTGCGACGAACACCGTTGGGGTGCCCTGTGAGGGGCTGAGAGGTGAAAGCCAACCCATCGAACCTGATCCGGATCATACCGGCGTAGGGAACGGTAAGTCAGTGCGCATCTCGTACTAGGCCCGTCTTCTTGCGTTGGTTTGCGGCGCGAGAGGCAATAGATGACACGACACGTTTATCTCACGACAAAATCCGCAGCCGATGACAGGGCTGATTTGGCCCGCGCTACATTCTGTCGGGGGCCATGCCTGCACAGGCCGGGTGCAGAGGGTCCGGTTTAATGACCAATGTGACCGTCATTGGCGCCGGGGTCGCTGGGCTATGCGCCGCCTATGCGTTGTCGCAAGCAGGGCTGACGCCGCGTCTGGTTGACCGCAATGGTGCACCGGGGTCGCATGGGTGTTCGTGGTGGGCCGGTGGCATGCTGGCACCGTTTTGCGAAGGGGCGACCGCTGAACCTGCCATCGTGACACACGGTCAGAAAGCCGCTGCGTTCTGGGCCGAGATCACGGAAGTGCACCATCGCGGGTCGCTGGTTGTAGCGCTGGAGCGCGACAGGGGCGAGCTTGACCGCTTCGCGCGACGCACCAGCGGGTATGAACCTGTCAGCGATCTGTCCGCGCTGGAGCAAGAGCTGGCTCACCACCCGCGCGCCCTTTTCTTCCCCTCAGAAGCTCATCTGGACCCAAGGCGCGCGTTGAGCGACCTTGTTTCCCTTCTTGCCAGCCGGGGCATCGCTATCGAGTGCCGCGCGCTCACGCCAGGGGACATCTCAGGGCCAGTGATCGATGCGCGCGGGATGGTGGCAGACCTGCCGGGCCTGCGCGGCGTGCGCGGGGAAATGCTGGTTCTGCATGCGCCTGAAATCACGCTTGCCCGCCCGGTGCGGCTGCTGCATCCGCGCCATCCGCTTTATATTGTGCCGCGCGCTGATGGGCTGTTCATGCTGGGTGCCACGCAACTTGAAAGCAATGACCGGCGCGGGGTGTCGGCGCGGGCTGTGCTGGAATTGCTAAGCGCGGCCTATGCGCTCGACCCGCGCTTTGCTGAAGCCGAATTGCTGGAAACAGGGGCCGATCTGCGCCCCGCTTATGCCGACAATATCCCGCGCGTCACTGTGCGGGGCCGGGTTTTGCATCTGAACGGGTTGTTCCGGCATGGCTATCTGATGGCCCCGGCGCTGGCCGAGCAGGCTGTCGCTTATCTGACAACGGGCATCAAAGGAGATCTGGTGCATGAAGATTGACGTCAATGGAACGGCCCACGAGGTCACGGCCACAACGCTTGAAGCGGCGTTGCAAGAGCTTGGCTGGGGTGAAGCCCGCGTTGCCACGGCCTTGAATGGCGATTTCGTGGCAAAATCCGCGCGTGCGCAAACGCCCCTGCGCGATGGCGACCGGTTGGAAGTTCTGGCCCCCATGCAGGGGGGCTGAGGGGATGCGTGAGTTCTATGGTGTGAGCCTTGCCAACCCGCTGATGCTGGGCACCGCGCAATATCCCTCGCCTGCCATTCTGGAAGACGCCTTCCGTCAGTCCGGGGCCTGCGTCGCCACTGTATCGCTGCGGCGCGAAGCCGGGCAGGGTCAGGCGTTCTGGGACATCATCCGCGGGCTTGGCGTGCATGCGCTGCCCAATACCGCCGGGTGCTACAGTGCCCGCGAAGCCATCACCACAGCGCAGATGGCGCGTGAATTGTTTGAGACAAACTGGATCAAGCTGGAAGTCATCGGCCATGCCGATACGCTGCAACCTGATCCGTTCGGCCTTCTGGCCGCGACCGAGGCGCTGGCCGCTGACGGTTTCGAGGTGTTTCCCTACACAACCGAAGATCAGGTTCTGGCCGCGCGCCTGCTGGATGCGGGCGCAAAAGTGCTGATGCCATGGGGTGCGCCAATCGGGTCGGGTCTGGGTCTGAACAACCGCTATGGGTTGAAGACCCTGCGCGCGGCCTTTCCCGATGTGCCCATGGTGATTGATGCAGGGCTTGGCCTGCCCAGCCACGCGGCGGATGCCATGGAAATGGGCTTTGACGCTGTGCTGTTGAACACGGCTGTCGCGCAGGCGGGCGATCCGGTGGCGATGGCGCGGGCTTTTGCCATGGCCGCGCAGGCGGGCGCGCTGGCCCATGCGGCGGACCCGATGGCACCGCGCGATATGGCGGCCCCCTCGACCCCTGTTGTTGGAAAGGCATGGCTATGACGCTTCCACGGTTCTACCCCATTTTTGACTCGGTCGCATGGCTGGAACGCGCGCTGCCTTTGGGTGTGAAGCTTGTGCAGTTGCGCATCAAGGATCGTGCGCCGGACGATCTGCGCGCCGATATCCGGGCCGGTCTGGCGCTGGCGCGGGAATATGGCGCGGCGCTGGTGATCAATGATTACTGGCAAATCGCCATCGAGGAAGGCGCGGATTGGCTGCATCTGGGCCAAGAGGATCTGGACGAGGCCGACCTGCCCGCCATCCGCCGCGCCGGGATCAAACTGGGCCTGTCCACCCACGACCATGCAGAGCTTGACCGCGCGCTGGCGCTTTCGCCCGATTACATCGCGCTTGGCCCGGTCTACCCGACCATCCTGAAACAGATGAAATGGCACCAACAGGGGCTGGAGCGCGTGCGCGAATGGAAGCGCCTGATCGGTGAAATCCCCTTATGTGCCATCGGCGGTATGAGTGTCGCGCGCGCACCCGGTGCCTTTGACGCAGGGGCCGATATCGTATCTGCGGTGACTGATATCACATTGAATCCAGACCCGGACGCGCGCATGCGCGACTGGCAGCAGGTCTGCGCATGAGCCGCTATGCCCGTCAGATGATCCTGCCTGAGATCGGCAATTCGGGGCAGGCCCACATTGCGCAGGCGCATGTGCTGGTGGTTGGGGCCGGGGGGCTTGGCGTGCCGGTGCTGCAATATCTTGCCGGTGCAGGTATCGGGCAGATCACATTGGTGGACGCTGATGTGGTCGAAGAACACAACCTGCACCGCCAGCCGCTCTACCGTATGGATCAGATCGGCCAGCCCAAGGTGCGGGCAGCGGCGCAGGCGCTAGGGGCGCTCAATCCTGATACCCGCATCCACCCGCGCGCCGAATGGCTGGATCCGGCCAATGCGCCTGATCTGGTGGCGGCCGCCGATCTGGTGCTGGATTGCGCCGATACCTTTGCGGCCAGCCTGACATTGTCGGATATTTGCCAGCATCAGTCCAAACCCCTGATCACGGCCTCCGTTCTGGCGCGTGCCGGGTATGTGGCGGGCTGCTGCGGCACGGCGCCCAGCCTGCGCGCGATCTTTCCTGAGCTGCCCGAACGTGGGGCCAGTTGCGCCACTGCGGGCGTGATGGGCCCGGTTGTTGGTGCGATTGGCGCGCTGCAGGCGCAGATGGCGCTGTCTGTGCTTCTGGGCCATAGCCCGTCACCGCTTGGACAACTGACGAGCCTTGACGCTGCAACATGGCGGATGGGCGGGTTTCGGTTTGACCGCGCCCCAGAGCCATGCACGCCGCTGCCTTTCATCGCGCGCAGCCAGACGCGCGCCGATGATCTGCTGATCGATCTGCGGGCCGAAGCGCCGCCATTCAGCCCACGGGCTCGTCACATTCCACCCGACGCCATGCCCGACCTGACGCCGCCCGATGGCGCGCGGGTTGTGCTGGCCTGCACAACCGGACTGCGCGCCCATAATGCGGGTGCGGCCCTGCAAATACGCTGGTCGGGCGACATTGCCCTTCTGGCGCTACACGACTGAAAGGAACATCATGAAACGCCTTATTGTCACACTCGCTGTCACAACATCGCTGGGCTTGCCTGCATCTGCGCAGGACCGGTTGACGATCATGCTGGATTGGTTTGTGAACCCCAATCATGGCCCGATCGTGCTGGCGGAGGAACTGGGCTATTTCGAACAGGCGGGGTTGGAGGTCGAGATCGTCACCCCGGCTGACCCCAATGACCCACCGCGCATGGCTGCGGCAGGCCGCGTTGATTTGGCGATCAGCTACCAGCCACAATTGCATCTGAGCCGCCACAACGACCTGCCGCTGCGCCGGGTCGGCACATTGATTGCAACACCGCTGACCTGTCTTGTGGTCATGGCGGATGGCCCGGCGCAGGAATTTGCGGACCTGAAGGGCGGCAAGGTCGGGTTTGCCGTCGCTGGTGTACAGGAAGTGATGCTGGACGCGATGCTGGCCCATCACGGCATGGCACCTGATGATGTGGAACAGATCAATATCGGCTGGTCCATCTCGCCAGCGGTGATGTCAGGGCAGGTGGATGGAGTGATCGGCGCATTTCGCAATTTCGAGCTGAACCAGCTTCAGATCGAGGGGATGGAAGGGCGCTGCTTTTACCCCGAAGCCGAAGGCGTGCCTGCCTATGACGAGCTGATCTATGTCGCCAATCCCGAACGTATGGACGCCGATGTGATCGCCCGGTTTCTGGAAGCAACGGCACAGGCCACGAATTTCGTTCTGAATCAGCCTGATCGCGCCTGGGACATCTTTTCGGGTACGGCATCCGAATTGCAGACAGAGTTGAATGTCATGGCCTGGGCGGACACATGGCCGCGCTTCGCCACCCGTCCCGCCGCGCTGGATGCCGGGCGATATGCGCGGTTTGAGGCGTTTCTGGCGGATCGCGGGGCCACGCCGGGTGGGTTGTCGGTGGGTGATCTGGCCATTGATGTCACTGCCGGGGCCGCACCATGAGCGGGCCGGATTATGGCGCGGCCTTCACCCTCTGGCGCGAAAGCGCGCCAGAGTGGCAACACTACACCCATCACGCATTCGTGGAAGGGCTGCGCACAGGAACCCTGCCGCGCGCGAACTTTCTTGACTATCTGCGGCAGGATTACGTCTTTCTGATCCATTTTGCCCGCGCCTGGGCATTGGCGGCGGCCAAGGCAGATACGCTCGCAGAATTGCAGGCGGCCTCAAGCACTGTACAAGCACTGGCACATCATGAAATGCCGTTGCATATTGAAATCTGCGCGCGCGAAGGCATAGATGCTGCCTGTCTGGAACAGACAGTCGAGGCACCCGCCAACCTTGCCTATACCCGCTATGTGCTGGAAGCGGGCTATTCGGGCGATTTTCTTGACCTGATGGCCGCACTTGCGCCTTGCGTTCTGGGCTATGGTGAAATCGGTGCGCGGCTGTCGGGCAGCGGCGGGCCATATTCAGACTGGATCGAGACCTATGCCGGGGCAGAATATCAGGGCCTGTGCCATGATGTCGGAGCGCTGATCGACGGGGCGCTGCTGCACCGTATGGGGCCGGACTGGGCCAGCCTGCCGCGCGCGGGTCAGCTTGCAAAGCGCTTCGCCACAGCGACACGGCTTGAAGTTGGCTTCTGGCAGATGGGACTTGACGGCACATGACGGCGCTTCGCCTGCAGGGCGATCTGTGGATGGGCACATCGCCGCTGATCCGCGATCTGAAGCTGGACATGCCTGCAGGGTGTTGGTCGTGCTTGCTGGGGGTCTCTGGTGTGGGGAAATCGACGATTGCGCGGCTGATCGCGGGATTGCCCGGCCCCTACAGGCTGGAAGGCACAGTGTCTGCCGGTGACGCTGGCACACCTGCGGGGCGCGTAGCCATGATGGCGCAAGGCGGGCAGCTTTTGCCCTGGGCTGATCTGGTCCAGAATGTCACCATTGGCGCAAGGTTGCGCGGGACACGGCCTGACACCGCGCGCGCCCGCAACCTGTTGGAACAGGTCGGGCTGGCCGGACTGGAAGCACGGCGTCCTGCGGAACTGTCGGGCGGGCAATGCCAGCGCGTCGCGCTGGCGCGCGTTCTGATCGAAGATTGCCCCATTGTTGTGCTGGATGAACCGTTTTCGGCGCTCGACACGCTGACACGGCTGGCCATGCAGGATCTGGCGGCACGCCTGCTGCGAGGCCGCACCGTTGTCTTGATCACGCATGATCCGCTGGAAGCCATCCGCCTGTCGGACCGCGCCTGGATGCTGGGCCCGGATGGTGCCAACAGACTGGAGTTGCCGCAAACCCTGCCGCCGCGTGATTTTCGTGCGCCAGATGTGCTGGCCGCTCAGGCTGACCTTTTGGTTCTCCTGCAAGGGGATGTGGTATGCGCTGGCTAGGCTTTGGCCCTTTGTTGCGCCTTTTGCTGGCGCTTGGCTTCGGGCTGGGGCTTTGGCAGTTGGTCGTCTGGGCGACGGGCGTGCCACATTTTATCTTGCCTGGCCCCGCACGCGTCGGTGCAAGCCTGAGCAATAATGCGCCACTTTTACTGGAACATGCACAGTTCACAGCTGTTAACTTGCTGACCGGGCTGGCCGCAGGGGTTGCGCTTGGTGTGATGACAGCGCTGAACCTTGCACTGTCGCCCGGCGCGCGGCTGATGCTGCGGCCCATGTTGATTTTCGCTCAGGCCGTGCCGGTCTTTGCGCTTGCGCCAATCCTGACACTCTGGCTGGGCTATGGCGCAGCCTCGAAGATCGTGATTGTCATGCTGGTGATCTATTTTCCCGTCACATCTGCTTTTTTCGACGGGCTGATGCGCTTGCCCGCACCGCTGACGGATCTTGCGCACACCATGCGCGCGACGCCGTTGCGCAAGCTGTTTCTGTTGCAGGTTCCCCATGCGATCCCGGCGTTGTTTTCAGGGCTGCGGCTGGCCGTTGTCTATGCGCCCTTTGCCGTGATCATAGGCGAATGGGTCGGCTCTTCGCGCGGCTTGGGCTATCTGATGCTGATGGCGAACGGGCGCGGGCAGACCGACCTGATGTTCGCCGCACTTTTTGTGCTGGCGGCGCAGAGTCTTGCCCTGTTTGCGGCTTTGGAGGCAATCTCGCGGGGCAGGGCCAAACTGCGCGAACCCTAACCCCCTGTGAATTGCCCGGCAATTTCGCAATAGCCAGGTTGCGAACAGGCGATGCATGCATTCGGGTCTCTGGTCGCGCTTGTGGCCAAATGACCTTGGAATGCATTTGCCAGAGCCCATTGTGGTTTCAGCAACCGATAGGGCACTGGCCGTGATCATACCAACGGATCAGATGATCTTTCCTTCGTGCAAGAAACGCTGGGTTAAAACGGTCTCTTGCATTCGCATAAGGCGATGAGCGTTTTGCATATGCTCGGACAATATTGCGCGCGCGGCTGCGCTATCACCAGAGCGCAGGGCGCCAATCAGGCGTGACTGATAGTCCAGCCCTGTTGCCCACAACTCCTGATTTGGCTGCGCATAGAGTTTGCGCGACACCGTGATATCTGCAAGCATATTGGCGATGAACCTTATCAGGAAGCGCAACAGCGGGTTGCCCGACATTTCCGCCAGAAGCGCATGAAACCTGAGGGATTCAATGTGCTGTTCGCGCTCCTCTTGTGGCGAGCGCGCGGG
>SKGU01000086.1 GCA_007117255.1 Natronohydrobacter sp.
GCGAGAACAGGACAGACCGATGGCAGAGATTGCACCCAGAACGCTATCAGGGCGCCATGTTGCGCTATGCCCGTTGGAGCGGCAACACCACGACGATCTTGTCGATGCTGTAAAAGACGGCGAACTCTGGCGCTTGTGGTACACGAGCATTCCCACGCCTGAGGGGATGGCCGCCGAGATTGATCGTCGCCTGACCCTGCAGTCGACAGGGGTGATGCTACCATTCGCTGTTGTCGCACCCGATACGGGACGCGTGGTCGGCATGACCACATATATGAACATTGACGCCGCTACGCCGCGTCTCGAAATCGGCTCAACATGGGTTGCGCGCCGGGTTCAGCGCACAGCGCTGAACACAGAAGCCAAGCTTCTGTTGCTCTCACATGCGTTCGACACGCTTGGTTGTCTTGCCGTCGAGTTCCGCACCCATTTTCATAACCAGCAAAGCCGACGGGCCATCGAACGGTTGGGTGCGAAACTTGATGGTGTCCTGCGCCAGCACATGCGTCTGCCGGATGGCAGTCTGCGCGACACATGTGTCTATAGTATCATAGCCTCTGAATGGCCGACCGTGCGTGCCGGGTTGCGCTGGAAGCTGGAGCATTTCGGCACCACCTGACAGCCTTTTCAGACCATTGCCGCAAGCGCAGACAGGGCGCAGCCGTGAGATGCGCCCTGTCTGCGTTCTGTTCACAACCCTTTTGCGCGGTAGCTCGCCGCCACCCGCTCGATCGCCACGATAAACGCCGCTGTGCGCAGGTCTTTGACATCGGGTCTGCGGTGCCATTCTTCCGAGATGTTCTGATAAGCCACGCGCATCGTGTCATCGAGGCCAGAGCGCACCAGTTGCAACTCATCCGCCCCTTGCAGGTAGCGCTTCTTGAAATCGGGCTTCAATTCCCAGCCAAGTTCCTTGTCTGCCGACAGCCTTTCCAGTTCTGACACCAGCAAAAGCGCATGCGCTTCTTCATTGCGCCGCTGCATCCGACCAAAGCGGATATGGCTGAGATTCTTGACCCATTCGAAATAGGACACGGTCACACCGCCCGCATTCGCATAGAGATCAGGAATGACCACTATGCCCTTGTCGCGCAGGATATCGTCCGCGCTGGCCGTGATCGGGCCATTGGCCGCTTCAATGATCAACGGCGCGCGGATGCGCCCGGCATTGTTGACATTGATCACCCCTTCCAGCGCCGCCGGGATCAGAATGTCGCAATCCGCTTCCAGCACATCGGCACCGTCCTGCACGAATTCGGCGTCAGGGAATCCCTTGACCCCACCATTCTGCGCGATCCAGTCGCGCAGAGCGTCCGGGTCAATCCCGTCCTTGCTGATCACGGCCCCATCGCGTTCGATCACAGCAGTGATGCGCGCATCATCTTCCTCGCGCAGAAACTTGGCTGCGTGATAGCCCACATTACCCAGGCCCTGCACGATCACCCGCTTTCCCGCCAATGTACCTGAAAGCCCGGTCTTGGCCACATCATCCGGGTGACGGAAGAACTCGCGCAGCGCATATTGCACACCGCGCCCCGTGGCTTCGACCCGGCCCTTGATCCCGCCGGAATTCAGCGGCTTGCCGGTGACGCAGGCGCGCGCGTTGATATCAGTGGTGTTCATGCGTGCATATTGATCGGCGATCCAGGCCATTTCGCGCTCGCCCGTGCCCATATCGGGGGCGGGCACGTTCTGCGCCGGATGGATCAGGTCGCGCTTGGCCAGCTCATAGGCGAAACGCCGGGTGATCTGTTCCAGCTCATGTTCCTCATATTTGCGCGGATCGATGCACAACCCCCCCTTGGAGCCACCAAAAGGCGTTTCCACCAACGCGCATTTATAGGTCATCAGCGCGGCCAGTGCCTCGACCTCGTTCTGGTGCACTTCGGGCGCGTAGCGAATGCCGCCTTTGACAGGCTCCATATGCTCGGAATGGACGGCCCTGTAGCCTACGAAAGTCTCGATCTTGCCACGCAACCGCACGCCAAAGCGCACCGTATAGGTGGAATTGCAGATCTGGATTTTCTCTGCCAGCCCCGGCGGCAGGTCCAGATGCGCCACCGCGCGGCGAAACATCAGATCAACATTTTCGCGAAAACCGGGTTCCTTGGTGTCAAGCATGACGTGCATCCCCTTGCCTGTTTGCATGGCGCCAATGCAGCTGGCGCCTAAAATTCAGACTATCAGGTTAACCGCAAAGCGAAATACGCAATTTCCTGCCGCATTGTTGCCGAAACTGCAAATCAGCATGTCCGAAACGGGCAGGTTCGCACTCAAACGCCTGTTTTTCGCCATATTTCAAGGTGTATCCGCCCAAATATCGCCACAGCCATTGTGTAATTTCAGGCGTGAATTTGGATATCGTAAACCATGATTGGCGTGGATTGCGGGCGTTCCGGGCAAAATTTGGTGGGACTGGTAATGATGATGGGAAGCTCGAAAATTGATCATCGGGGTGCCGCGCTGCGCCGTATTCTCGACCGTTATCGTCGCGACGAAGACGGGGCCATCCTGATCTTTGGTCTGATCGCCTTTGTGATCATGCTCATGGTCGGTGGGATCGCCGTGGACATGATGCGTTATGAAAGCGAGCGCGTGCGCTTGCAGGGTACAGCCGACCGCGCCGTTCTTGCCGCCGCCATGCTGCGTGACAACCCGGCCAATCCAGACCCTGAAGACATTGTACGCTCTTACTTCAACGCGGAAGGTCTGGGCCGCTACGTCAATAATCCAAGCAGTATTCTGGTACGCGAAAGCGCTGAAGAGGGCCGCACGGTCACTGTCACGCCGAATGCCCGTCTCAATACGACCTTCATGCGGCTGAGCGGGGTGAATGATCTGGACATGAATCTGTTGGCCGAAGCGACCGAAGGTCTTGGCGAAATCCAGTTCGAGCTTGTCATGGTGGTCGCTGTTTCAGGTTCGATGGGAGCCATGACATCGTCGGGCCAGACTCGCATTCAGGAATTGCGCGACGCCGCCAATGTCTTTGTCGAGACCATGTTCGAGGAAGTGTCGGCGCAATCCGTGGCGATCAGCATCGTTCCTTATGACAGCTGGGTGTTGCCGCCAGCCGGGTTTGTTAACCACTTCAGCAATGTCACCAATCCGGCGTCTACAGCCCCTTGCATCGATTTCAGCGTCTGGGACCAGGTGCGCAATTCGGCTTCTACCCCGGTGACGCGACAGGACTGCAACACGGCAAGTTGGCGCACGGTGCGCCCGATGATCAATAACCTTGATACAGCACGCGCCGTTATCAATGATCTGCGCGCTGCAAATACCACATCCATTGATCTGGGTGTGCGCTTTGGCGGGTTGTTCTTCGATCCGACGATGCGCCCGGCAATCGACCAGATGATCGACAACAACCAGATCAGTGAAGATTTTCGCGGCTGGCCCAATGACTGGGACGACCCGCTGGTTTACCGCGCAATGATCCTGATGACAGATGGCGATAATTGCTGCTTCGGAAACGCGTCTTCGCGCGCCGCAAACCGCGCTGAGCAAGACCAGAAGACCGTGCAGTCCTGCCAGGCCTTGCGCGCGCGCGGCATCAATATCTACGGGGTCGCTTTCGAAGCACCAGCCGCGGGCACTGCGCTGATGCAGGGTTGCGCATCCAGCTCCGGGCATTTCTTCAACAGCTCTGGTGCAGAACTGTCAGCGGCTTTCCGCAATATCGCGACGCATATTCAGACCAGTGCCTTGAGGTTGACCAGATGAGCTGCCTTGCGCGGATCCAACGGGCGCTGGCCCGGACCTGGCGTGCCGAGGGTGGGGCGGTCACTATTGAGTTCGTGATCATCTTTCCCTTCGTGCTGTCTTTGTTGCTGATGTCCATCGATTCCGGGATCACTCAGCTACGTCAGGTGTTTTTGCATCGCGCCGTTGATCTTGCGGTGCGTGAAGTCCGCCTCGGCAGAACCAACGATGCGGACCGCATGTCTGATCTGATCTGTGCGCGCACTGCGATGTTGCCTGGCTGCCGGCAGAAAATCGCAGTCGAGATGCAGCCCATCAACACAGAAACCTTTGATGGACTGGACGCGCCAAACCAATGCGTTGACCGCGAAACAGAGATCGCCCCGGCGCTCGTCTTCGATCCCGGAGCCGGAGAACAGGAACTCATGCTGATCCGGGTCTGTGTGATCGCTGATCCCTTTGTAAGGCTCACCGGATATGTCAGTGCGCTGCCGATGAATGAAGATGGCGATTATGTGCTTGTTTCAAATAGTGTATTCGTGATGGAGCCGAGGTAATTGACATGAGCAAGTGGCGTATCGACAAGGCCATCGCTTCCGCAATGCGACGCTACCGGCGCGACATTCGCGGCACGATGAGCGTGGAACTTGTGCTGGTCCTGCCGATCCTGTTCTGGGGCTATGTCGCGATGATGGTTTTCTATGATGCGTATCGCGCACGAATGGAGGCGCAGTCGGCTGCGCTGCATGTCGCTGACCTGATGTCACGACAATCGAATATGGTCACGACCAGCTATCTCGAAGGGCTGAACGATGTTTACGATTTTCTGACATCGCGCAACCGCGCCACCCGCTTGCGGATATCTTCCCTCATGTGGGTGGAAGACAGTGACGACCCGGCAATTGCTTGGTCTTACGGGACACGCGGCTTGCCGTCCCTGCTTGATCTTTCTCTGGGCTATCTGGGTGGTGTTGGTGATGGGGAAGAGTCTGCACCCATCGGGTTCGACATCCTCGACAATCAGATGCCGGTCGCCGATCTGGCAGATCGCATCCCGCAGGTGCTGCCGGGCGAAGCCTTGATTCTGGTCGAGGCCTTCACGCTGTGGCGCAGTCCGATCATAAGCTGGTTTGGCTTCGATTATCTGAATAATGTTCGCCTTGCACCGATTGCCGTGACCCGGCCAAGGTTCTCGCCCTTCATCCGCTATGAGGGTGACAATGATGTGTTCCCGGATGGCCTGCCTGAAACA
>SKGU01000296.1 GCA_007117255.1 Natronohydrobacter sp.
GCTGCCCAACCGGAACAGGTCGCTAGCGGCGATGGATGACCCCGGCATTGGCACTCCTGCGCTGGAATTCACTTGCGTCAAAGATGGATTCAATTTGCAAAAGCGTCCAGCCGGAACGCGCAATAACCGGAGCAGCATAGCTGAAAGCCGCCTGTCTGGACCCACAGGCCGAGGCAGGCAGTTCAACAATCCCGTATTGCAGGCGCAATGGGTTGTCCTGCTTTGCTTTGAAATCTGCATAGCACTGGGCCGAGGCTTGCGTCGCAAGCGCCAGTCCAATCAAAAGTGCAGAAAGGCGGAGAGCGTTTTTCATGGCGTCAAGGTGACATTGGTGGTGTGGTTATGCAATATCCGCGCCAGTTTGAGCCGATGTTATCGGATAACCAAAGGGCGTTATTGCCTGTCTTGGTGGTGATGGATGACCCTGCACTCCTGCTTTAGCCATAGTTAGGATGCTTCCATGACCCTCATACCTCAAAGATTGCGACAGCGGGTGACAACACTGACTGCAGCATGCGCTGTCATCATCACAACGCTTGGTTTCTCATCTGCACCGGCGCAAGCCTCCAGCGACAAGGCGCTGAAGCTCTTGCTTGGGGCCACGGCCGTGGCCATCATCGCGCATGGCGCGTCACGCTCGCATGCTGCGCCGCCCACCCGACATTATCACAAGCCGCATGCGACCCCACCGAAATATTATCGGCATGCCCCCAGAAACGCGCGTAGATTGCCGCATCAATGCAGCACACGATATGTCTATCGTGGCCAGCGTCACGCCGGATATCTTGGATCATGCCTGCGCCAGTTTGGCGTCCGAAACATACCCCAAACCTGCCATGTTCGCCGCCAGGGCGGGCAGATTTACTCTGCCTCCTGCTTGTCGCGCCATGGGTATCGGCGCGGCTGAGGCTTTCATCTTGTAACTCCGATGACGTTTCGGGCAAGACTGTCTGCATGGTTTGTGACTTGCCGGATTTCAGCACTGAGCAATGCGCCCTCGATCTGGGGGCGTGTTGTGTCGTGGGGGTGGATGAGGTCGGACGCGGCCCTCTGGCAGGACCAGTGACAGCGGCTGCTGTACGCCTCGATCCACATTGTTTGCCGGAAGGGCTGCGGGATTCCAAGCGGCTCACAACTGCTGCGCGGAACAGGCTGTATGAGCTTATCCTTTCGCAAGCCCAAACTGGTATCGGTCATGCCAGCCCCGCAGAGATTGATGCGTTCAATATTCTTCAGGCCACATATCTCGCGATGCGCCGCGCCATCGCAGCTCTTCCTTGCCAGCCTGATCATCTGCTGATTGACGGCAACCGCTTGCCCCCTGATCTGCCCTGTCCGGCAGTGGCCGTGGTCAAAGGGGATGGCAAGGTCATGTCCATCGCGGCCGCTAGTATTATTGCCAAGGTGACGCGCGACCGGATCATGGCGGATCTGGATCGTCAGTATCCGGGTTATGGCTGGGCAGAAAATGCGGGTTATCCGACAAAGCGTCACAAAAATGCCATAGCAGAACTGGGCCTGACCCCTGAGCATAGACGCTCTTTCGCGCCCATACGCAAAATCTTGTGTCTATAGGTTACATGAAGAAAACTTTTTAAAGCGCTGATTCAAATAGAAATTGACGCCGAATCGGCTTTGACTCATCATTGCCTTCAACAAGCGCGATAACAGCGCGACAGACGAGGCAGGCATGACAGTGACACTCACGGCGCAGGGGGCGGCTATGCTTCCGCTGGACGAAATTCTTGGCGGCGACTGCATTGATGTGATGAACGCGCTGCCAGAGGCCAGCGTGGACCTGATATTTGCGGATCCGCCCTATAATCTTCAACTTAAAGGCGATCTGCACCGTCCGGACAATAGCCGTGTAGATGCCGTGGATGATGCCTGGGACCAGTTTGACAGCTTCAAGGCGTATGACCAGTTCACGGCGGCATGGTTGAAAGCTGCGCGCAGGCTTCTGAAGCCGACCGGCGCGCTCTGGGTCATCGGCTCTTATCACAACATTTTCCGCGTCGGCACGGCGCTGCAGGATCAGGGCTACTGGATTCTGAATGATGTGATCTGGCGCAAATCGAACCCGATGCCCAATTTCCGTGGCAAGCGGCTGACCAATGCCCACGAAACCATGATCTGGGCGTCAAAATCCGAGGGCGCGAAATACACGTTCAATTACGAGGCGCTCAAAGAGTTGAATGAAGGTATTCAGATGCGCTCGGACTGGGTGCTGCCGATCTGCTCAGGCCATGAGCGGTTGAAAGACGATCAGGGCGACAAGGCGCATCCGACCCAGAAGCCGGAATCATTGCTGCACCGCGTCCTTGTCGGCTCGACCAATCCTGGCGATGTTGTCCTTGATCCGTTCTTCGGAACCGGGACAACCGGGGCAGTCGCAAAGATGTTGGGGCGGCATTACATCGGTATCGAACGCGAAGAAAAGTACCGCGAGGTGGCGGTAAAGCGGCTCAAGCAGGTGCGTCCACTCGACAAGTCGGCGCTGGAAACCACCGTATCAAAACGTGCACAGCCGCGTGTCGCTTTCGGCCAGCTTGTCGAGCGCGGTTTGCTGCGCCCCGGCGAAGTTCTGGTCAATCCGCGTGGAAAGGCTGCCAAGGTGCGTGTTGACGGCTCGCTTGTCTCGGCTGAACATCGTGGTTCGATCCATCAGGTTGGCGCTGCTCTGGAAAACGCGCCGTCGTGCAATGGCTGGACCTATTGGCAATTCCGCCGCGACGGCCAGCTGATCCCGATCGATGTGCTGCGCCAGCAGATCCGTGCGGAAATGCACGACTGATCCACAGTTTTCAAAGTTACCGCCGGTGTCCCGTGTTACCCGCCGGGATGCCCACTGACCCCGCCTTTGTGGCGGGGTTTTTTTCATCATCTTGCCTCAAATACTCAAAAAACGCCCCCGTCAGGGGGCGCTCTGAAAAAACTTGCGGCGCAGCCGCGCAATCAGGTCAAGCTGCAGATAGCTGGTCCCAGCAATCCAGCGCCTTGCCTGCATACATCACGGCCGGGCCACCCCCCATCTGGATCGCCATGGCCAACACGTCGCCCAGTTCCTCGCGGGTGGCACCCGCCTTGATCAGTGCTTCGACATGGAATGCGATGCAAGGCTCGCAGCGCACGCCGATGGCGATGCCAAGGGCCACGAATTCCTTTTCCTTGACCCCAAGCACGCCACCCTGCTTGACGGCCATCGACAATGTGCCAAAGCCCTTCATGGTGTCAGGTATGGTCTTGGCGAGCGCGCGGCTCTTGTCGCGGGTCTCGGCTATGAAAGCTGGGTAGTCCATGGGCGTCCTCACATATGATATTTCGCATGTGATGTGACGCGCAACAACCGCTTGCGCTTTGATCTGTGTCAAATCCGCAAGAATGGCTGCGCAAGTCTTGGTAGAACGCCACGGAATTTCAGCGGTGCATCTGTCACGGCCAAGCATATGCAATCCAGACCTGGCTGCGCGATAGGCTGATGCTCCATGTCTTCATCGGCAATCTCGATATCGCCACGCTTGAAACAGGCTGTTTCATCGGCGAAAGCCCCCTGAAGTACGAGGGTTAACTCTGTTCCCGAATGCCCATGATCAGGAACTGCTGCTCCTGCTGGTATATACAGCAGCCGCGCCGTCGCAGCACTTGAGGTCGGCAGGATAGCCTGTTTCACGCCACCGCCAATGCCACGCCATTTCACCGCATTAACGCCGCCGCCGACATAGCGCGCCAGGGTTTCAGGCAGGATGGAGTCGCCCAGGCGTGGTGCCGGTGCGCTATTCGCGGGCTCGCCAGTATCGAGCCGCGCAAGTGTCTCCGCAAGGGCGTCTTTGCCCATGCCGCCGCCCTCGGCATCGCTGATACCTTCCAGAAGCCCGCCGCCGATCGCATCGAAACTGGCCAATCTCGCGCGGCAGTCATCGCAAAGCTCGATATGCGCTGCGACGGCAAGACTGAAAGCTTCAGGCAACATGTCCGCCGAATAGGCCATCAGCAATCTGTCGCTCAGGTGGTGGGTAATCATGGTCAGTGTCTTTCTTAACTCAACGCGTGGCGCAGCCGGTCCAGTGCCAGTCTGATGCGTGATTTGATGGTTCCAAGGGGCAGGCCTGTCTGCTCGGCAATTTCGCTGTGTGTCAGATCGCCGAAATAGGCGCGCTCTACCATGATGCGCTGCTTTTCCGGCAGACTGGCAATCGCAGCGCTCAGCAGATCGCTTTCCTGCTGTAGAGCCAGCACATCCAGTTGATCGGGCTCTTCTTCGGGCCCCCAGACCAATTCTTCAGGTTCGGGGCGACGGTCGCGGCGCAGCATGTCAATTCTACGGTTCCGGGCAATCGTGAAAATCCACGTTGCCACGCTTGCGCGTGCCGGATCGAATTGGCTGGCCTTTCTCCAGACTGTCACCATCACATCCTGCGCGCATTCTTCCGCCATGGTCTGTGTGGCCCCTGATTTGATCAGAAAGGCTTTGACGCGCGGTGCGAAATGCTCGAACAGTTCTGTGAAAGCATCTTTATCTTGTTGATCGGCCACCTTTTTGAGAAGGAAAACCCATTCAGTTCCGTTCCGTGCCTTCACTGCTGACTGCCTCTTGTCGCGTCGTGTCATCTCGCGCCGTGCGAATACATTATTCGCAAGGCCCGGCGCTTGTCGAGGCGCGTAAGACGAGTGAGAGGCATCCAACATGAACGAGTTACGCAAGACACTTCCCTGTGGATCACAATATATCGCGGAAAAAACCGGAATTGAAATCACATCTTTTCCGGACTGATCCGCCGTTGCGCCCCAAGCGTAACCACCTCACGAGCTGCTGCAAAAGGATGACCGCATGCCATTCGAACTCAATGATACCCCTGCCCGTAATATCGCGATTATCGGAGGGGGTATCTCCGGGCTTTCTGCGGCCTATCTGATGTCACAGCGTCACAAGGTCACAGTGTACGAAGCAGAAACACGTTTGGGTGGGCATGCCCGGACCGTGCTGGCGGGAAAACGCCGTGATCAGCCTGTGGATACGGGTTTTATCGTCTTTAATTACAGCAACTACCCGCACCTTACGGCGCTGTTCGAGAAACTCGATGTACCGGTGACACCATCCAATATGTCCTTTGGCGCGTCTTTTGATGCAGGTCGGTTCGAGTATTCGCTGTCGGGTATTGACGAAGTGTTTGCCACCCGTGCCAATCTGGCGAACCCACGGTACTGGCGCATGATCCGCGATATCTTGCGTTTCAATAAACAGGGGCTGGGCATAGCACAGGCCAATCCAGGCCTGAGTATAGCTGGACTTCTGAAGCGCCTGGGTACGGGCGACTGGTTCCGCGAACGCTATCTCCTGCCGTTTTCCGGCGCGATCTGGTCCATGCCAACAGAAAAAGTTCTCGATTTTCCAGCGCATGCCATGATGGAGTTTTTTCGCAATCATGCGCTATTGGGGTATGATGGCCAGCATCAGTGGTACACTGTTCAGGGTGGGTCGATTGAATATGTGACGCGACTGACCGCGTATCTGGACCGCGCCGGCGTCAGTTTGCGCGCCGGAACGCCGGTTCAATCCGTGAGGCGTGGCCCAATGGGCGTCTGGGTCAAGGCGCAAGGTGCGGATGAAGTGCAGTTCGACGAAGTGATTTTTGCTACGCATTCGGATGTCAGCTTGCGCTTGCTCGCGGATCCCACGGGCGCAGAGACACAAGCATTGGATGCCGTGAAATACCAGCCCAATGATGCAATCCTGCATTGCGACACGGCTGTCATGCCAAGGCGGCGCAAATGTTGGTCAAGCTGGGTCTATACCGAGCGGGGGCCAGAGGACCGCGCGCGTATCTCACTGAGTTACTGGATGAATTCGCTTCAGCCCATCCCGCAGGATGACCCGATGTTTGTCACGCTGAATGCCAATCTACCCGTGCGCGAGGAATGCATCTACGACACCTACACGTTCTCGCACCCGGTCTATGATCAGGGTGCGCTCGATGCGCAGTCCGCAATTCGCAGCTTCAACGGCACGAACCGAACCTGGTATTGTGGTGCATGGATGCGCAACGGTTTTCATGAAGATGGTTTCGCCAGCGCAGTCGATGTGGCACGCGCCATGGACGCGCGCGCCCGTAAACTGACGGCGGTGGCATGAGCGCTGTCGAGCATATTGCAGGCCAGACCTTTCATGGCCGACGGGGGCCGATTTCGAACCGGTTTACCTACGGTGTGGATTATGTCCTGTTTGATGCCGAGGCCGAACTGAGCCTGCCGCGTTTCCTGTCGCGCAACGGGCGCAATCTGGCCAGCCTGAGCGACCGCGACCACGGCGGTGCGCCCGGACAGGGGCAGGGGGCGGCATGGGTGCGCGATGTGCTGGCCGCGCATCAGCTTGAAGGCCTGACGGATGGCAAGCTGCAACTGCTGACCCAACCGCGTGTGCTGGGGCATTTGTTCAATCCGGTCAGTTTCTGGCTATGTCATGATACGCAAGGTGGTCTGCGCGCGGTGATTGCCGAGGTCAACAACACCTATGGCGACCGTCATTCATATCTTTGCGTCAAGGCAGATCGCTCGGTGATCACTGCATCGGATGAATTGCATGCGCAGAAGATCTTCCATGTCTCGCCCTTTCAGCCGGTTGCCGGGGCGTATTCCTTTCATTTCGATATCGGGCAGGACAAAGTTTCCATTCGCATCGGGTATCGGCAGGATACGGAAGCGCCCGGCGCAGGACTTGTCGCCACGCTGACAGGTGAACGCAAGAAGCTGACAAACAAGGATATTTTGGTGACAATGGTGCGCCGGCTGGGATCGCGCCGAGTGTTGGCATTGATCCATTGGCAGGCGTTCAAGCTGTGGCGGCAGGGCGCTGCCTTTCACAACCGCCCGCAACCGCCTGCGCAAGAGGTCAGCAAGTGACATCGACCGCTGCCATATCTGCACGCCGCCCGGCCTTGTGGGGTTATTCGCTGTTTGGCGGATTGCTGGCCATGGCAGGTCTGCCGATCTATATTCATGCGCCTTATTTCTATGTCGATGAATATGCAGTGTCGCTGGCTGCGCTGGGCACTGTTCTGTTCGTGTTGCGCGGGCTGGATTTCGTGCAAGACCCGGCGCTGGGCTGGCTGTCCGCGCGTCTGGGCCATGCGCGCGGGCTGGCTGTGGGCGTGACAACGGCGCTGATGGCTGGTGCAATGGTGATGCTCTTTGCTGTTCCACCTATGTTCGCGCCGCTGGCATGGTTTGCGATTGCCTTGACCGTGTTGTTTTCGTGCTATTCCTTTCTGACGATCAGCTTCTATGCAACTGGTGTTGCGCGCGGTGCTTCGCTGGGGCAGGGCGGGCATGTCTATCTGGCAAGTTGGCGTGAAACTGGCGCGCTTCTTGGCGTTTGTCTGGCCGCTGCAAGCCCTGTCGCGCTGGAAGCCATCATACCGCTGCCCTTTGCAGGTTTTGCGCTGGGCTTCGTCATTATCGCGGCATTTGCTGTGATAGCCATGCGGCAGGAATGGCGCGACATGCGCGGCGATCCCGGACATGGTGGTCTGTCACTGCGCGCGGTTTTTCGTGATGTGACGGCGCGTCGCCTGCTGGTGATCGCGCTGGTCAATGCAACGCCAGTTGCCATCACGTCGACCCTGTTTCTGTTCTATGCTGAGGCGGTGTTGCAGGCCGGTGGCATGGAAGGCCCGCTTTTGATCCTGCTGTTTTTGTCGGCTGCGGCTTCCGCCCCGATATGGGCGCGCGTCGCGCGCCGAGTCGGTGCCAAAACCGCATTGCTGGCAGGCATGGGTATGGCCGCACTCAGCTTCGCTTTCGTGATCACACTCGGTCCGGGCGATCTGCTGTTGTTCGCCGTGATCTGTGTTGTTTCTGGCGCGGGTATGGGCGCAGATCTGACGCTGTTGCCAGCGATTTTCTCGCGCCGGATGGCAGAGTTGTCGCCGGAGGCGGCGCAGGGCTTCGGGTTATGGGCCTTTGTGACCAAGGCCACGCTGGCGCTGGCGGCACTCATGGTTTTTCCTGCACTTGAGTTCTCCGGTTTTGAGGCCGGCACCGAGAACAGCCCTGCCGCCCTGCAAACCCTGATCCTGCTATACGCGGCCTTGCCTTCGTTTCTGAAGTTGCTGGCCATCGCGCTTCTGGCGCTAACCCCTTTGAAGGAGGCTTGACCATGAGCACTTTTATTCCTTTGCTGGCCGGTATGGTCCTGATGCTGGCGCTCTTGGCATTGGTGCAACGCATCCGGGGATTTCAGGCGCAGAAGCCAGTGGATTACGCCGCAATGGAACCGCGCGTCGATATCCGCAAGCATTTGTCAGGTCCGATCCGTTGTGAAGGCGTGATCTATGGGCCGATGGGGCGCGTAACATCGCGCTTCACGGCAGATATGGAGGGGCGCTGGGATGGCAATCGCGGCATATTGGCCGAACATTTCGTTTATGACAGTGGCACCAAGCAAGACCGCGAATGGCGTCTGACACTGGGTAATGACGGGCGCGTGACAGCGGAAGCCGATGATCTGGTGGGTACGGGTACAGGCCAGCAAGACGGGGCTGCACTGCATCTGAACTACACCATTCGACTGCCCGAAAGCGCGGGCGGGCATGCGTTGCAGGTCACGGACTGGATGTATCTGGTCGATGACAAGACCATCGTGAACCGCAGCCAGTTTCGCAAATTCGGCATCAAGGTGGCTGAACTGGTGGCCACGATGCGTCGGGTGGAAGCATGAGAAAAATCTCTGGCAAGACCTATTGGCTGGTTGGTGCGTCCGAAGGCCTGGGGCGCGCGCTGGCCATGCGGCTGTCGAAGGCAGGATGTTCGCTGGTTCTGAGTGCGCGCAATGCCGACAGCCTGAGCGCGCTTGCCGACAGCCTGCCCGGTCCGGCGCGCGTGGTGGTTTGCGATGTCTCGGATCGTGGTTCGGTTGAGCAGGCCGCACAAGCGGCGGGCGAAATCGACGGTCTGGTTTATCTGGCGGGCGTTTACTGGCCCTTTCCTGCAACCGAATGGCATGCAGACCAGACCGAAACCATGTTCGATGTCAACCTGACAGGCGCTGCGCGCGTGTTGGGTCAGGTCGTGCCCGCGATGGTGGCGCGTGGCGCAGGGCATGTTGTGATCACCGGCTCTCTGTCGGGATATCGGGGGCTGCCCGGATCCATCGGCTACAGTTCCAGCAAGGCAGGGCTGATGCATCTGGCCGAATCGATGCATGCGGATCTGCGCGGCTCTGGTGTCGATGTACAACTGGCCAATCCCGGCTTTATCCGCACGCGGTTGACCGACAAGAATGACTTTGCCATGCCGTTCCTGATGGAGCCGGATCAGGCCGCAGATGAAATGTTGACGCTGATGCGGTCCGAAAAATTTCAGCGTGCTTTTCCGCGGGTGTTCTCATGGCTGTTTCGGGGCGCAAATTTTCTGCCGGACTGGGCTTATTTTCGCGTGTTTGGCGGCAAGTAGGGTGCGTGCTATAGCACGCACCCTACGATAAACCGTTGCGCTGCGCGCGGCTTTGGGCGACACTTCCACCCCAAGGACAGGAGGTCGTCATGCTTGCCATAACCCCGCGCAAGATCGTTCACATCATCTATCTGGCCCGCGAAGGTTCAGTCGGCGCAGGTGAGGCACATGCTTTCATTGACGGTCTGAACACGGATGAGCAGGCAAGCCTGACGGCCGTGGCATGGATCGGGCGTGGCGCTTTCGAATCAGAGGAATATGACGAGGCTGTGTCTACCGCGATGCGCGAAGCGACCACCCCGACGGCGGATTACTTGCTGGGCATGCCCCACCTGGCCGAAAACCTTGAAAACGGGCTGGAAGAGCTGGGGATCGACGTGACCGGCGAGGAAGAGGATTTTCTGCGTCAAGGTTCGTGACGCAGGGTCAACGTGGTTGTCGCCATTCGGCCAGTGCCGGATTATGTGCGATCAGTTCATCCTTGGTCATTGGCGCAGGGTCCGCTGGTACTTGTGTTCCTTGCGGGATAGGTGGTGCAGGCAGTTTCGTGACCCTTAGATGATGCGCCTCGCGCGCGCCGAAATAGAACGCCACGACAGCGCCAAGCAACCACCAGAGCGGCTCTGGCACATAGGCCAGCGCCTGCATGCGCAGGGCAAACCCGTTCGGGTCGGACATCGCGTAGATGAACAGCGCCAGCGTTCCGAGCGCCAGAAGCGGGCGGGGCAGGCGGTTCAGCCCGTTTACCAGACTGTCGAACCTGCCGCCGCGTCCATATTGGAATTCTGCCGCATGGCTTGCATGGGCGGCTTTATAGGCATCATGGCCCAGCTCCATCGCGCGGGTGGCGTTGGGACGAAACACCTCGGCTACGGATGTCACAGTCTGCCCAAGCGCACTAGCGTTGCGCGCACCCCCGAATAGAAACCCAAATACAGAGCGGATCATGTCCAACCTCGCGTACGGGTGCGGTGTTCCGCGTCGCTAAGGTGGAATCGCGGTGAGATGAACTCTTCGGCACGCGTGATCCAGCCGCCCTTGCCGCCATCACGTCGCCGCGCGAATTTGCGACTGGCCGGGCGCTGATCGGCAAGGCGGTAGTAATAATCGCGCCGCGCGATCCCGTAGGCATCGACCAGATGCGCGGGCGCCATGTCATAGGCGCGATGAACCGCCGCAATCGTCTGCGGACCGATCACACCATCAACCGAGATATCCAGCCCCATCTGGATCATCAGTCGTTGCAGAATACGCACGGCATTTGCGCCCGCATTGACATACATGTCAAACACTGTCGGCCAGAGCGGTTCGGGCAATTCATCTATACGCGGGCGGTTGAAGTAATGCTCGACATAGATCGAGATTGCGTCTTCGCGCGTCAGGGCGCGGACCTGCTCGACGCCGATTGCTTGCCCTGGCCGCAACCGGCGCAAAGTGTGGATGGTCACTCCGAAATTCGTGGCTCCACCCGGATCATCCGGGTCGTTGACGAAACCGCCTTCGCGGGCCACGATCTCTGTGGCGAGTTGGTGGACAGTCTTCATGCGCGCACCTCATGCAAAGATTACCGCTTGAAGATGGCGATCAGGCGCCAAGATCGCGTAATCACAGCGTGCGCTGCTCCGCTTTGCTGCCCGCGCGCCGTTGCGGCGCGCGCTGCCGAGGGGCGCCAAGCCCCCTTTCCCCGCCCCGGCCTTTGAGCTATGTGGCAAAGCCGAAACACAAGGAAACGCGCCATGCAGTACGAACAACCCGGCGAGGTCGAAAGAAACTGGGGCGAGGCCATCTCGACCATCGAGGAAATCATCGAGGAAGCCCGGCAGGGTCGCATGTTCATTCTGGTCGATCATGAAGACCGCGAGAATGAAGGTGATCTGGTGATCCCTGCGCAGATGGCCACGCCCGAAGTGATCAATTTCATGGCGACCCATGGCAAAGGCCTGATCTGCCTAACCCTGCCCGGAGAGCGGATTGATCAACTTGGTCTGCCCCTGATGGCGTCGTCGAACTCATCGCGCCATGAAACTGCTTTTACCGTGTCGATAGAGGCGCGCGAAGGTGTGTCCACGGGCATTTCGGCCCATGACCGGGCGCGCACAGTCGCAGTTGCCATCGATTCTGCCAAGGGCGCAGCCGATATTGCCACGCCGGGTCATGTGTTCCCGTTGCGCGCACGCGACGGTGGCGTCTTGGTGCGGGCAGGTCATACGGAAGCTGCAGTCGATATCGCCCGCATCGCGGGTCTGAACGCGTCTGGCGTGATTTGCGAGATCATGAACGATGACGGCTCGATGGCCCGCCTGCCGGATCTGGTGGCTTTTGCGCAGCGCCACGGGCTGAAGATCGGTACGATCTCTGACCTGATTGCTTACAGACGCCGCCATGACAATCTGGTGCGGATGATGGATGAGCGACAGATCACCTCGGCCTTTGGCGGCGACTGGGTGATGCGCGTCTATTCCGACACTACGCAAGGCGCGGAACATGTGGTCCTGATCAAGGGAGATGTGACCACGCCGGAACCCGTCATGGTGCGGATGCATGCCTTCGATCCGCTTCTGGACATGGTTGGCGTCAGCGGGGCGGAGCGTGCCTGCGAGTTCTCCGATGCCATGCGTCTGATCGGTCAGGAAGGGCGCGGCGTGATTGTTCTTTTGCGCGACACGCATATGAAAATGACCAACACTGAAGCGTCGCCCCAGACCTTGCGCCAATACGGGCTGGGTGCGCAGATCCTGTCGTCTCTGGGTCTGAAGGATCTGATCCTGCTGACCAATTCGGCCACCCCGCGCGTGGTCGGGTTGGAAGGCTATGGGTTGTCGATCACGGGCACACACAAGATCCCCAGCTCGGAAGGGGCCTGACATCATGGCTGGACATGAAACGCATCATACGCTTGCTTTGCCGGAATTTGACAAGGCGCCGAAGCTCTTGATCGTGGTCGCGCCTTATTACAAGGACATTGCCGATCAACTGGTCGCTGGCGCGCGCGCGCAGATCGAAGCCGTTGGCGGCACTCATGAGCTGATCGAGGTTCCGGGTGCGCTGGAAGTGCCCACCGCTATCGGCCAAGCGTTCCGCATGGCGCATTTCGACGGTTTCGTGGCCTTGGGCTGTGTGATCCGGGGCGAAACCACGCATTACGATACGGTCTGCAATGACAGTTCACGCGCGATTGCGCTGCTGGGCTTGCAAGGGGCCTGTATCGGCAATGGTATTCTGACAGTCGAGAACCGCGCGCAGGCAGAAATTCGGGCCGAGGCGCAGGGCCAGAACAAGGGTGGCGGTGCCGCCGCTGCGGCGCTGCACCTGATCGCGCTGGCGCGGCGCTGGGGCGGGGCGAAGCGATCTGTCGGGTTCCTGCAGGACCGCGAAGAGATACAAATCGCTGGCCAGGGCAGGGGGCCAGTCGCATGACTGAGACGACAACGCCCAAACGCCGCCCAACGCAGGAAGAGCGCCGAGAACGCAAGGCCGCCGCGCGGTTCTATGCCGTGCAAGCGCTGTTTCAGATGGAAGCATCTGACGTGGCCATCGGTGACATTGTGAAGCAGTTTGAAACCCATCGCATCGGTGTCGAGACAGCAGATGAGACATGGGTGGATGCCGATATCAATCATTTTCGCCGTCTGATCGAGACAACCGTGTCGCGCCAATCTGCGATAGATCAGATGACAGATCGCGCGCTGGTGGCGAAATGGCCCATCGCGCGCATTGATCCGACGCTTCGCGCGCTGTTTCGGGCTGCGGGTGCTGAAATGCTGGGGGCGGAAACGCCTGCGCGTGTGATCATCTCGCAATTTGTGGATATCGCCGGTGCGTTCTTCCCAGAAGGCCGCGAGACGAATTTCGTGAATGCCGTGCTGGATCACATGGCGCGAGAGGCGCGCGCCGCAGAGTTCTGAGCTGCGCGCATGCAGATCGCGCTGACGCCAGAAACGTTGCTGCAAGCCTATCGGCTTGGCGTGTTTCCGATGGCTGAAAGCCGGGACGATCCGCGCTTGTTGTGGTTCGATCCGGTGCTGCGCGGTATCCTGCCCCTTGACGGGCTTCATCTGTCGCGCAGCCTGCGCCGCCGGATCCGTGCAGAGCCGTTCCAGCTGACGTTGGATACTGCTTTTACGGATGTGCTTGACGGCTGCGCTGATCGCCCTTCGACCTGGATCAACCGCGAAATCAGGGCGTTGTTCGTGGCGCTGCACGCACAGGGCCACGCACATTCCATTGAGGTATGGGACAATGCAGAACTGGTAGGCGGGGTCTATGGCCTGGCCATCGGGGGCGTGTTTTGCGGTGAAAGCATGTTCTCACGCAGGACGGACGCATCCAAAATCGCATTGGGCTATCTGGTCACGCATTTGCGCAGTTGCGGTTTCGGACTGTTTGATACGCAATATCTGACAGAGCATCTGGCCAGCCTCGGCGGTATCGAGATCCCCCGCGCGCAGTATCGCGCTTTGTTGTCAGAAAATCTGCTTGCCGATGCGGCCTTTCATCGGTTGCCCTTGCCCACAGCTCAGGACGTGGTGCAGCGCAACACCCAAAGGTCATAGCGCGCATGATCCAATGCGTTCAGCGCCGGGCTGGACGCGATCATCCAACCAGAGAATATGATTTGATCTGCGCGCGTGTCGAAAATGTCGATCCAGGCATAGGCTTCGCCAGCCGGGTTCTCGACCGGGTAGCGGCATTCCTCCATCATCACGATCAGATGCCCGACCCGCGCTTCGCCACCGCGCGACAGCGTGATATCTTCGCTTGTACCTGCAACCCTGTCCAGACCGCGCAGCACGGCTCCTTCGGCTGACGCAACCCGATCAGATGCAGTGGGTACTTCAATTTCTTGTGCCAAGGCAGAAAAAGCAAAAGCACCAAGCGCAATCGCTGCAACAGACAAGCGTATCATGGTTCAACGCCGTCCGTATGGCTGATGGGACCGCTGCACAAGACGAAACAGGCGCAACGCCGCGCGCACAGGCTGGCTGAGGTTCATTCTGGGCTCCACGCCTCGTAGTCCTTGCGAGGGGCGGGGTTGACGCGACGGATCGAGCCTTGGGGGGCATAGGCGCGCGGCGTGCCGGTCAGGTTTTCCTGATGGGGTTTTTCCCAATCCTTGCGCACAAGCGGTTTGTCTTGCGGCGTTTCATCCCAGGTATGATGCAGCCAGCCGTGCCAGTCGGGAGAAATGCGGCTGGCTTCAGATTCGCCGTTATATATTACCCAGCGTTTCTTGTTGTCCTGCGAACGGTAATAGACATTGCCCTGTTCGTCCTCGCCGACTTTCACGCCATAGCGCCAGGTGAAAAAAGCGGTGTTGAGCGTGGAGAAATTCCACCATGTGAGAAAGCGCAGCAGGAATTTCATGGGCCACCTTTTTCGATGCGGGCTGGTCTTGACGCCTTATGCACCAACGGGGGCGGGAAATCCAGAGCCAAGCCGCAGCATGCGACGCCTGTTCGAGCCGGGACTGGCTTGGACGTCTAGGGATCGCCGCCTATATCACATGGGTATCCCCAACACAGAGGTTTGCCCATGTCACGGTTTGAACGTCGCCCCGAAGTCATCGAGGCCTTGAACCCTGTCCAGTATCATGTGACGCAGGAAAATGGCACCGAGCGGCCCTGGACAGGGGAATATAACGACCACAAGGCGGCAGGCATCTATGTTGATGTGGTGTCCGGCGAACCGTTGTTTGCATCCTCTGACAAGTTCGAATCGGGTTGCGGCTGGCCAAGTTTTACCAAACCGCTGAGCGCCACGCATATCGTTGAGAAGACAGACACTTCGCATGGGATGGTGCGCGTTGAAGTACGCTCGCGCGATGGTGACAGCCATCTGGGTCATGTCTTTCCCGACGGGCCGCGCGAGGCGGGGGGCTTGCGGTATTGCATCAACTCTGCCAGCCTGCGCTTCATCGCGCGCGAGGATATGGAAGCGGAGGGCTACGGCGATTGGCTTGATCAGGTGGACCGCTAGACTGGACCAGCGGCATCCGCAGGATTAGCTACCCGCCAGACCTTTCTCGCCAAGGAGCCATCCATGCCGATCTCTCGTCGGTTCGAGAACAGCTATGCCGAAGATTTGCAGGGCCTTTATGTGCCATGGCAGGGACAGGACTGGCCCGATCCGGGGCTTTTGCTGATCAATACACCGCTGGCACAAGAGCTCGGCCTTGATGCTCAGGCGTTGCAAAGCCCGGAAGGTGTGGCGATGTTGTCGGGCCATGCGTTGCCCGATAGCGCGCGTCCACTGGCGCAAGCCTATGCCGGACATCAGTTTGGCGGGTTTTCGCCCCAGCTTGGGGATGGGCGCGCGCTTTTGGTGGGCGAAATCATCGACCCGCAAGGCCATCGCTGGGACTTGCATCTGAAAGGGTCCGGGCGCACGCCTTTTGCACGCGGCGGTGATGGTCGGGCTGTTCTTGGGCCGGTGCTGCGCGAATACCTGATTTCCGAAGCCATGTCGGCGCTGGGCGTTCCGACCACCCGCGCATTGGCGGCCTGTACGACAGGCGAAAAGGTCTTGCGACAATTCGGGCCAGAGCCGGGGGCTGTGCTGGCGCGCACTGCCGCCAGCCATCTGCGCGTTGGTACATTTCAATTCTTTGCCGCGCGTGGCGAAAAGGACAAGCTGCGCCTGCTTCTGGATTATGCCGTGGCCCGCCACGACCCTGATCTGACAGGCGCATCGGATGCGGCCTTGCGGTTTCTGGGGCGTGTGGGCGCGCGGCAGGCGCGGCTGGTGGCACAATGGATGGGGCTTGGCTTCATTCATGGGGTGATGAACACCGACAACACCACTATTTCCGGTGAAACCATCGACTATGGCCCATGCGCCTTCATGGACCGCTATGATCCGGCCACGGTGTTCAGTTCAATTGATCAGATGGGTCGCTACGCTTACGGAAACCAGCCTGCCATCGTGTTGTGGAACCTTGCACGGCTGGCAGAAGCGCTCTTGCCGCTGATCGATACGGATGAAGAGCGCGCGATAGCGCGCGCAAGCGAGGTGATCGAGGATACGCGCGCCATATATCGCCGCGCATGGCTAGAGGTTTTTTCCCGCAAACTTGGGCTTGATGCTCCTGATGAAACCCTGATTGACGGTATGCACGAACTTTGGACGGGGCAGGGTGTTGATTTCACGAGTTTCTTCCGCGCATTGCCGGATGCTTTGAACGGCAGGACAGAAGGTTTGGCCGATCTGTTTGAGACACCGGGCGATACGCTGACAGCGTGGTTGGCGCAGTATCGGGCCGCGATATCAGACCCAGATAGGGCGATCGCGCGGATGAGTGAGTGTAATCCGGTTTACATTCCGCGCAATCATCTGGTGGAAGAGGCGCTGTCTGCGGCAAGCGAGAAGGGGGACATGGCCCCGTTCACGGCACTTCTGGCACGGGTTCAAGCGCCTTTTTCGCCGGTCGATGGGGCGGAACGCTATGCACAGCCTGCCCCGACGGATGCGCCTCAGATCGTGACATTCTGCGGCACCTGATGAGCTTGCTTTCAGGCAGGCCAAAACCGCCCGCCCAATTGCC
>SKGU01000333.1 GCA_007117255.1 Natronohydrobacter sp.
CATAGATATCGGCACCGCTGCGCATCTGGAAAGACCGCGCCGTGACCTCGTTCACCACTTTGGACATGGCATAGCTGTCTTCGGGGATGGTCGGGTGATCTTCGTCGATGGGCAGGTAATCAGGCTTGCGCTCGCCATCAGCAAAGCAGACGCCATAGGTCGTCTCCGACGATGCGAAAATCACTTTGCGCACACCGAATTTCAGCGCCGCATCAATCACATTATAGGTGCCCACTGTGTTGACGCGGAAGCATTCATTGTCGCTTTTCAGCAGGATACGGGGCACAGCCGCGAAATGCACCACCGCATCGAAACGGGGCACGCCCGTGCCGGGGTCAAGCTCGTCAAAGCCTGCATAGCTTGCCATCACATCGAACATCTGGCCTGCATCGGTGATGTCGGCGATGCGATTGTCCACCCCCGGCAGATCAAGCGGGGACAGGTCCACATTCAGCACGCGGTGGCCCTTGTTGAGCAGATAGGCGATGGCGTGCCGCCCCGCCTTGCCTGTGCCGCCAGTAAACAGAATGCGCATGTTGTCCCCTCCCGATATTCTTTGGCGCGACATAATCATGCAGGCGGGGGTGCGGCAAGTATTGGCGCGTTGAACTTGGGGTCGTTCGCGCCTAGCTTGCCGCATGTAGACAAAAAGGGCGCTCCATGACAAATCCGCTTCTTGCCGATTGGCAAACCGAATTCCAGCTTCCCCCGTTCGATGAAATCACAGATGCGGATTTCGCGCCTGCGTTTGATGCCGCCATGCAGGCCGGGCGCGCGGCTTATGCTGCGATCGCGGCCAATCCCGAAGCGCCCACATTCGCGAACACGATCGAGGCGATGGAGCAAGCCGATGACCTGCTGGACCGAGTGGCGGGCGTGTTTTTCAACCTGTCTGGCAGCGACGCGACCCCTGCCCGCGAAGCCTTGCAGCGGGATTTGTCGCCCAGGCTCTCGGCCTATTCCTCCGAGATTGTGAACAACAAGGCGTTGTTTTCGCGCATTGAAACGCTGTGGCAGGATCGTGACGCGTTGGGCTTGACGGATGAGCAATCCCGCGTGCTGATGCTCTATCGGCGTATGTTCGTGCGCGCAGGCGCCGCGCTTGAAGGGGACGCGGCCGCGCGGCTGACAGAGGTGAAATCCCGCCTTGCCAGCCTGGGCACGCAATTCACCCAGAATCTGCTGGCAGATGAACGCGAGTGGATGATGCCGCTGGACGATCTGTCCGGCCTGCCCGATTTCGTGATTTCCAGCGCCCGCGCCGCTGCTGAGGAGCGCGGGCGCGAAGGGCATGTGGTGACGCTGAGCCGCTCGCTCATCGTGCCGTTCCTGCAATTCTCGGACCGGCGTGATCTGCGCACAACGGCCTATGAAGCCTGGGTCGCGCGCGGGGCAAATGGGGGCGAGACCGACAATCGCGCGATCGCGGCTGAGATTCTGGCGCTCCGGGCCGAGCGCGCAGGCCTTCTGGGCTATGAGAATTTCGCCCGCTACAAGCTGGAAACCGAAATGGCCGGCACGCCGGACGCAGTGCGCGATCTGCTGATGCAGGTCTGGACCCCTGCGCGCGCCAAGGCCATGGCCGATGCAGAGCAACTGGAAGCCATGCTGCGCGCTGATGGTCATTCGGCCCCGCTGGAGCCATGGGACTGGCGTTACTACGCGGAAAAGCTGCGCCGCACGGCACATGACATCGATGAGGCAGCGCTGAAACCCTATCTGTCGCTGGACAACATGATCGCAGCCGCCTTCGATTGCGCGCATCGCCTGTTCGGGCTGGAATTCCGCGCGCTGGGGGTGCCGCTCTATCACCCTGACGCGCGCGCATGGGAGGTCACGCGCAATGGCCGTCATATGGCGGTGTTTATCGGCGACTATTTCGCGCGGTCCTCCAAACGCTCTGGCGCGTGGTGTTCAACCATGCGCAGCCAGCGCAAGCTGGGCGGGGATGTGCGGCCCATCGTGGTGAATATCTGCAATTTCGCAAAGGGCGACCCGGCGCTTTTGTCCTATGATGACGCGCGCACACTGTTTCACGAATTCGGCCATGCGCTGCATCAGATGTTGTCGGATGTGACATATGGGCTGATTGCGGGCACATCGGTTGCGCGCGATTTTGTGGAATTGCCCAGCCAGCTCTACGAGCATTGGCTGGAAGTCCCCGAAGTGCTGAGCGCGCATGCCCGCCATGTCGATACCGGCGAGGCGATGCCACAGGAATTGCTGGACCGCCTGCTTGGCGCGCAGAATTTCGATCAGGGCTTCGCCACAGTCGAATATGTGGCCTCGGCCCTTGTCGATCTGGAATTTCATGACGGCGCGGCCCCGTCTGACCCTATGCAGAAGCAGGCCGAAGTGCTGGACGCATTGGGCATGCCCCGCGCGATCCGCATGCGCCATGCAACCCCGCATTTCGCGCATGTCTTTTCGGGCGATGGCTATTCCAGCGGGTATTACAGTTACATGTGGTCAGAAGTCATGGATGCTGACGCCTTCGAGGCGTTCCGCGAAGCGGGCGACCCGTTTGACAGTGACACAGCGGACAAGTTGGAGCGCTTCATCCTGTCAGCAGGGGGCCGCGAAGAGGCTGAGGCGCTTTATACCGCATTTCGTGGTCGCATGCCGGGGGTCGGGGCGCTGCTCAAAGGCCGTGGTCTTGCAGCTTGAAGGAGGGTGCGTGTAAACACGCACCCTACGAAAAAGGGCCGGGACTTGCCCGGCCCGGTTTCGCAATGCAATCCGTGATCAGATCGCGTAGCGCAGCACGGCGGCCAGTTCGGCCTCTTGCGGGATATCGGCACGGCGCACGGCAATAACCTTGCCACCATTGGCGATCACGCGCCCGGCGATTTCGTCAATCACCCCATAGCTGACAGCACTTGCGTCCTTGTCCAGCGTGATCTCGCCCGTGGTCTCATCCACCATGCCGGGCACAACCGAATCCATATCGACCAGCAGCGTATCGACGGCCCCGAAGGTCGCAGCACGCGCCGCGCGCGCCACCTGGGTCGTGGCGCGCCCATCGTTTTCTCGCGCGGAATACAGCTCACCAAATGCCGTGACCGAGGCTGCGTTGATCTCGTCCAATATCTCGCGCGCCTGTGTGCCCAGATCATGCGGGGCCACGCGCACCGGGCTGGTCACAATCGCACCTTCGGCCAGATGCGGATAGCTGTTGATCGTGCGGTACATGGACAAAAGCGGATCAGTCGCGGCCAGAATGAGTGGCTCATGACGACCCGCTAGAAGGCCGCGCAGGGCTGCGTCAATCGCGCGGCAATACTGGCGCAGGTGGTGTTTCTGCCCTTCGCCGCCGCCCTGACGGCCCGAATAGCTGCGCGAGTTGACATTCGCTGTGCCTGCCACGGATGCGGCGTCCTTCGGCAAATTCGGAACACGGATTTCCTGCGCGGGCTGATCGCCCAACACTTCGATAACGCGCAATTCATTCTCAGCCAGGGCCAGAACAAAAGCGTGCTGCGGCATTGATACAGCGCGCAGAAGCGGCTTGATGTGGAAGCGATCCGCCACCTGCACGGTTTCTGTCAGCTTGTTGGGCAGCCGGTAGCTGCGCAGGCTGTCCGGCGTCACGAAGAGTGCCAGTGAATTGGCCTGAACACGCCAGAACTCATCATCATCCATCAGATCATGAAGTTGCTCTTCGATCGGCCAGATTGTGCGCTTGGCAACACCGACTTCTTCCAGTTGCGCCACGGCATCACTGGTCAATTGTTTCAGACGGGTGCGGGCTGCATCGATATGCTGCGTTTCCGGCGTGGTCGTCAGGTAAATGCTGATCAATGCTTCACCGCGCTGGGCGACCAGTTGACCGATTTCAGTTTGCGTGGGAATGTCGACGTACAACATATCTACTTACTCCATTTATGTCGTGCTGGGCATGCCATGATTGCTTCGTCATCGCAACCGGAACACTGCTTCGGCGGTTCCGCATGTTTTTGTGCAATTCGGTGATTTTCACAGCTCTGTTACGGTTGCAGGCATCAAACCCCCTTCCTATATAGCGCCCAAGGGCCCGCCAGGGCTTTGGATAAACACAGATGGGCCGGGGCCTGACAGGACCAGCCCGCTGCCACATCGCTTTAAGAAGAGGATGCACTACTATGGGTAAAGTCATCGGTATCGACCTTGGGACAACCAATTCCTGCGTCGCAATCATGGATGGCAGCCAGCCGCGGGTGATCGAAAACTCCGAAGGCGCGCGCACCACCCCGTCGATTGTTGCTTTCACGGAAAATGAACGCCTTGTCGGCCAGCCCGCCAAGCGTCAGGCTGTCACCAACCCCACCAACACGGTTTTCGCTGTCAAGCGTCTGATCGGGCGCCGTCTGACTGACGCCGAAGTGGAAAAGGACAAGAATCTTGTGCCTTACTCCATTATCGACGGTGGCAACGGTGATGCATGGGTCGAAGCGCGTGGCGACAAATACAGCCCGGCACAGATTTCTGCGGTGATCTTGCAGAAGATGAAGGAAACCGCTGAAAGCTATCTGGGTGACAAGGTCACGCAGGCGGTGATTACGGTTCCCGCGTATTTCAATGACGCGCAGCGTCAGGCCACCAAGGACGCTGGCAAGATCGCGGGTCTTGAAGTTCTGCGCATCATCAACGAACCCACTGCCGCTGCACTGGCCTACGGTCTGGACAAGAAAGAAAGCCGCACCATTGCCGTCTATGACCTTGGTGGCGGGACATTCGACATCACCATTCTGGAAATCGATGATGGCTTGTTCGAAGTGAAGTCCACCAATGGGGACACGTTCCTTGGTGGTGAAGATTTCGACATGCGTATCGTTCATTATCTTGCCGACGAGTTCAAGAAAGAGAATGGCGTTGATCTGACCAAGGACAAGATGGCGCTTCAGCGTCTGAAAGAAGCTGCCGAGAAAGCCAAGATCGAGCTGTCCTCGTCCTCGCAGACCGAAATCA
>SKGU01000047.1 GCA_007117255.1 Natronohydrobacter sp.
ATTGTCGGCGCGGTCGAGCGCGGTGTGGATATGTTCGACTGCGTGTTACCGTCGCGATCTGGCCGCACGGGGCAGGGCTGGACAGCGCGCGGCCCAGTGAACCTGCGCAATGCGCGGCACCGCGACGACCCGCGCCCATTGGAAGAGGGCTGCGATTGCCCCGCCTGTCGCAAGTATAGCCGGGCCTATCTGCATCATGTGATCAAGAGTGACGAGATTATCGGCTCGATGCTGTTGACCTGGCACAATCTGCGTTATTACCAGCGGCTGATGCAGGGACTGCGCGATGCGATTGCCGCGGGCAGTCTGGCGGCATTTGTCGCGGAATTTCATGCCCAGCGTGCGTTGGGCGATATCGAGCCGATCTGACAAGAAGGACACAGAAATGGCGCAGGACATGCTCTCGACCGTGGTGAAACCGATCCACAAGGAGGGCTACAAGTTCATCAGCATCTTTGCGGTGGCGACGCTCTTTCTGTTTTGGGCCTGGCAACCGCTGGGCTGGATCGGGGTGGGCCTGACTGTCTGGTGTTATTATTTCTTCCGCGACCCGGATCGTCAGACGCCCGTGCGCGAGGGGCTTTTGGTCAGCCCTGCCGATGGGGTGATCTCGCTGATTGAACCAGCCGTGCCGCCTGTAGAGTTGGAGATGGGTGATCAGCCCCTGACACGGGTTTCGGTCTTCATGAATGTGTTCAACTGCCATGTGAACCGCGCGCCGATTGGGGGGCGGATCACCAAGATCGCCTATCGGCCGGGCAAGTTTCTGAATGCTTCGCTCGACAAAGCCAGCGTGGACAATGAGCGCAATTCCATGGCTATCGAGATGGCCGATGGCCGCAAGATCGCTGTGGTGCAGATTGCCGGGTTGGTGGCGCGGCGCATTCTGTGCGAGGTGGCAGAGGGTGATGTTCTGCCCACCGGTGCGCGATTCGGGATGATCCGTTTCGGCAGTCGCGTTGATGTCTATCTGCCCGACGGTGTGGAGCCGCTGGTGGCGTTGGGCCAGGTCATGATTTCGGCAGAGACCGTGATTGCGGATCTGACCAGCACAGAGCCGCGCCGCATGGCCGAGGTGCGCTGATATGAGTCGCGAGCGCCTGTCCCTGCTGCAATTGGTGCCCAATCTGGTGACGATTCTGGGCATGTGCGCAGGGCTGAGTGCGATTCGTTTTACATTCGACGAACGATTCGAGCTGGCAGCGGCACTGATCATCTTTGCTGCGGTGATGGATGGTTTCGACGGGATGCTGGCGCGCAAGCTGAATGCGGCCAGTTCATTCGGCGCAGAGCTGGACAGTTTCGCCGATTTCGTCAGTTTCGGGGTGGCGCCCGGAATCCTGGTCTTTGGCTATGCGCTATCTGGCCCCTTCGCCGGGGTTGGCTGGATTTTCGTGCTGATTTTCGCGGTCTGCGCGTGTTTGCGTCTGGCACGATTCAATATTTCGCGCGTTTCGCTGGAAGGGGCGAACCAGCGCCATTTTGTAGGCGTTCCGGCCCCGGCGGGGGCAATGCTCGGATTGTTGCCAGTCTTTCTGGGCCTGTCCGGGCTGCTCGATCCAGCGCGCGCGCCGGTCCTTGTGGCGCTCTATCTGGCGGGGGTCGGGCTCTTGATGGTGTCGCGCCTGCCGACCCCGTCGATCAAGGGGATTCGGATTGCACGTGAAAACGCAATCTGGGTGCTGATCGGGATGAGTGCTTTGGCGGGTTTGCTGGTGTTGCGCACATGGCTGACATTGGTGGCAGTTGATCTGATCTATCTCGCGGTTCTGGCCAGTTTGGCGCTGCGCAAATCCTCTGCACCCATAAGCAAGTAATTTTCGGCGCACCCGCAGATTTCCGGGTGCTTTGGGCTTGACGGGGGAAAAGCTATTGCGTATTCGGCCCGTATCGCGCGGTTGTAGCTCAGTTGGTTAGAGTACCGGCCTGTCACGCCGGGGGTCGCGGGTTCGAGCCCCGTCAACCGCGCCACTTCAAAAGCCCTTGCCCATGTGGCGAGGGCTTTTGTGTATCCGGGCAATGACGGCATGAGCCTGAGCAAGATCAAGATACAGGAGCACTCTGCAATGATGCGATCCCAGATCAACACTATCCTGCGCGAAGCCGATGCGTTCATTCAAAGCCATGGTTTCGCCCTTCCGCCCTTTGCACACTGGTCGCCAGACGCATTGCAAGCGGGGGATCATGCGCAAATCAATGCGCGGCGCATGGGCTGGGATGTCACGGATTACGGTGGCGGAGATTTCGAGCGCCTTGGGCTGGTGCTGTTCACTTTGCGTAACGGGACTCTGGCCGAACTGCGCGCCGGGGCAGGGATGGTTTATGCTGAAAAGCTGCTGATTTCGCAGGTGGATCAGCTCAGCCCGTTGCATACTCATCTGGTCAAATCCGAAGATATCATAAACCGTGGCGGCGGCACGCTGGTGGTTGAATTGTTCGGGTCAACGCCGGAGGGCGCGCGCGATCCTGACGCCCCTGTCACGGTTGTCTGCGATGGCATTGCGCGCAGATTGCCTGCGGGCGGCAAGCTGAGGCTGGAGCCGGGTGAGAGCGTTACCTTGCGGCCCGGCGATTGGCATGCCTTCTGGGCCGAGGGCAGCGCCTGCCTGATCGGTGAGGTCAGCACGGTCAATGATGACGAGACAGACAATGTCTTTGATGCGCCCTTGCCGCGTTTTGCCACGATTGACGAGGATGAGGCCCCCTGGCGGTTGCTGGTCAGCGATTACCCGCAATTTCTTAGCTAAGTGCTGCGACATACCGCTGTTCCGCGCCTGCTGAATTTGTGAAGTCCGTCCTCGACTTTTAGCGCATTCGCGCCAACTGTCCTGCATGCTGCCATCAAAGCCACGCCCAGTTCCTGAACGTGCTCTGACCCGCAACCTGCATATGGGGCGGGTGGCAACCGGTATGATCGGATCGACGCTTGGGGCGGCCATGGGTCAGATGTTGGGGGGTACGCGGCCTGATCTGGTGCGCGCGGCATTGACGCCCGGAAATGCAGTCCGCCTGGCCGGTGGGCTGGCACATCTGCGCGGTGCTGCAATGAAGCTGGGGCAGATGCTGTCACTGGAAAACGGGCTTGTCCTGCCACCAGAGTTGACGGCGATTCTGGCGCAGCTTCAGGCCGATGCCCCGGCCATGCCGCCTGCGCAGTTGAAATCCGTTCTGAATGCAGAGTGGGGCGCGGGTTGGTTGCAGCAGTTTCAGCGCTTTGATGTGCGTCCCATTGCTGCGGCGTCGATCGGGCAGGTGCACCGGGCGGTTCTGCATGACGGGCGCGCGCTTGCCATCAAGGTGCAGTTTCCCGGTGTTGCTGCCAGCATTGACAGCGATCTGGCCACGCTGGGCCGTCTGATGCGGCTTCCGGGTGTGTTGCCAAAGGATCTGGATATCGCGCCCCTGCTGTCAGAGGCTCGCGCGCAGTTGCATGATGAAGCCGATTACACCCGCGAGGCAGACGCGCTGGCGTTTTATCACAGTCGCCTGAGCGGATTGCCCGCGTTTCATGTGCCCGCACTTTATGCGCCGTTTTCGACCAGCCGCATTCTGGCGATGGAATTCGTTGATAGCGACCCGATCGACGCATTGTGCCATGCCCCACAGGCGCAGCGCGATAAGGCGGCCGCTGATCTAATTGATCTGGTGCTGCGCGAGATATTTGAGTTGGGACAGATGCAGACCGACCCGAATTTCGCGAATTACAGGCTGGCCCCGGACGGGCGCGTCGTGCTTCTGGATTTTGGCGCGTCCCGGCCCATACAGCCCCAGACTTCGGCGCAGTATCGCGCGCTTCTGGTCGCCCTTCTGGCCGAAGATCGGCTGGGGGTAAGCGCGGCAATGGCCCGGCTTGGCTATTTCGACCCGGCCAAGCGCGCGGATCGGGCAGAGTTGATTGTCGATCTGGCGCTTCAGGCCAGCGCACCTTTGCGACAGGATGGCCCATATGATTTTGGTAGCTCTACCCTGATCGCTGATCTGGCAATGGCCGGTCAGTCCATCGGGCAGGCGCGGGATCTGTGGCATGTGCCCCCTGCGGATTTGCTGTTCCTTCATCGCAAGATTGGCGGGATGTTCCTGCTGGCGCAGCGCCTGCGGGCTAATGTGGCCCTGCGCCCGCTGGTAGCGCGTTGGGCATGAGGGCCGTTCAGGATTTCAGTTTACGGCCCAGCAGTTCCAATCTGTGCCCTTCGAGATGATAGCCCAGACGACGCGCTATTTTTTCCTGCAGGGCTTCTATCTCCGGGTCGCAGAATTCGATGACTTCGCCGGTTTCCATGTCGATCAGGTGGTCGTGATGTGCGCGCTCACTGTCCTCAAATCGCGCGCGGCCGTCGCCGAATTCCAGCCTGTCCAGAATGCCCGCTTCCTGTAACAGTTTGACAGTGCGATAGACGGTCGCCAGTGAAATGCGCGCATCAAGCGCATTGGCGCGGCTGTGAAGCTCCTCGACATCAGGGTGATCGTCTGCTTCCTCGATCACGCGCGCGATTGTCCGGCGCTGATCAGTCATGCGCAAGCCCTGAGCTTCAAGGCGGTCAAGGATGGATTTATTCACGGGCCTTCCAATCGCAACTCGCCCCTTTTTATCACGGCTGGCGATGCTGAAAACCAAAAATGCAAGACACCATCAGAGCTGTTCATAAACGTGGCTGACCATGCGGTGCAATCACCAGATATTGTTGCGATTACCAAGCGCATCAAGGTTTCGGTGTGGCGGGCATGCGTCTGAATGCGCAAAGTCGCGCAGAGTATTCGAGGCCGCCACGATTCTTGCTGGGGGTGAACCAGCGTTCAATCACCAGAAAAACGCTGGTGTCGAGCGTCACATGGTTTTTCCATTCAAAAAATTGCAAGTTATTGATTTTATGCATATTTATATGCAACCTGCGTCAGAGGTTTTTCCTTTTTCGTCAGGTATTTTTTCCTTTCGAAAC
>SKGU01000318.1 GCA_007117255.1 Natronohydrobacter sp.
GAAGTCGCGCTGAGACGGGAGGGGGGCTTGGAGGGCTGCAGCCCTCCCAACCACCTGCCTCAAGGGGGGCACGCCCCCCTTGAGAAACCCCGTGGATATTTGGACAAGGATGAAAGGATCAGATGGCGGCTGCGAGTTTCGCGCGACGCCCGACCAGTTCTTCCGCAACAAGAAACGCCAGTTCCAGCGACTGGCTGGCATTGAGGCGCGGATCGCAGGCCGTGTGATAGCGTTGCGACAGATCCTCATCCGTTACCGCGCGCAACCCGCCTGTGCATTCGGTCACATCCTTACCGGTCATTTCGAAATGCACACCACCGGGGATCGAGCCTTCGGCATTATGAATGGCGAAGAACTCGCTGACTTCGCGCATCACCGAATCAAAAGGCCGGGTCTTGTAGCCTGACGATGATTTGATCGTGTTGCCGTGCATCGGATCACAGGTCCAGAGCACATTTGCGCCCTCAGAACGCACAGCTTCAATCAGGCGCGGCAGATGATCCCCTACCGAGCCCGCCCCGAAGCGTGCGATCAGGGTCAAACGGCCCGGCTCGTTATCTGGGTTCAGCGCGGCCATCAGTCGCTTGAGATCGTCAGCGGAAAGCGATGGCCCGCATTTCAATCCGATGGGATTCTGCACGCCGCGACAGAATTCCACATGCGCCCCATCGGGCTGGCGGGTGCGGTCACCGATCCAGATGAAATGCCCCGACCCCGCCACAGGCAGGCCAGAGGTCGAATCGATCCGCGCCAACGCCTCTTCATATTCCAGCAAAAGCGCCTCATGGCTGGTGTAGAAATCCACCGTCGCCAGGTCTTGGCTGGTCTCGGATGTGATGCCGGCAGCCGTCAGGAAATCCAGCGTGTCAGTGATGCGGTCTGTCATCTCGCGGTAGCGCTCGGCCTTCTCGCCTTCGGCAAAGCCCAGCGTCCACGCATGTACGCGGTGCATGTCCGCATAGCCACCTTTCGAGAACGCGCGCAGCAGGTTCAGACTGGCCGCCGCCTGCGTGTAGGCTTGCAACATGCGGGCCGGGTCTGGAATACGCGCATCAGGGGTGAAATCAAACCCATTGATGATGTCACCCCGGTAGCTTGGCAATTCCTGATCGCCGACCTTCTCCATGGGCGCAGAGCGCGGCTTGGCAAACTGGCCCGCCATGCGCCCCACTTTCACCACAGGCACCTTGGCACCGTAGGTCAGCACGATCGCCATCTGCAACATTACCTTGAAGGTGTCGCGGATGCTGTCTGCAGTGAATTCGGAAAAGCTTTCGGCGCAATCCCCGCCCTGAAGCAGGAACGCTTCGCCGCGCGAGGCAGCCCCCAGCTTGCGCTTGAGTGCGCGCACTTCGCCCGCAAAGACGAGCGGCGGGTATTTGGCAAGCTGCGCTTCCACAGCATTCAGCGCGTCCTGATCGGGATAATCCGGCATCTGGATGCGTGGGCGCGTGCGCCATGTCGATTTCGTCCAGCCATGGGTCATGGGAGCCTCCGGGTCCGTCAGTCTGAATGCAAGCGGTGATAGCGGTCACAGCACCGCTGGCGCTTCTATACAAAAGCCTGTGAGGGCTTGCAAACACGATTGCTCTTGCGCGCGCGGTCGAAACTTGATTGTGTCGCCGAAATCCAGCCATAGCGCCCGATACCAATGTCAAGTACGCCCGTCAGTTCCCCCCTTCGTTCAGGCGTCGCACCGCGCCACCATGTTGTTTTTCTGCTGCTGGAGCGGTTCACGCTCATGGCTTTTGCTGCGGCGGTTGAGCCGCTGCGCCTGAGCAATCGCATCGCCGGAAAGACGCTGTACAGCTGGGAGCTGGTCAGCGAAACCGGGCGCAGTGTCACCTGCTCCAATGGCACCGAAATCGCTGTCTCCGGGGGCTTGGGCGATGTGGCCGGGGATGCCATGATCGTGGTCTGCGGCGGTGTCGATGTGCAGCGCGCGACAACACCCGCGATCCTGTCGTGGCTGCGCAAACGCGCCCGGTACGGAACGACGCTTGCCGGAATCTGCACAGGGGCCTGGACATTGGCGAAGGCAGGCTTGCTGGACGGACACCGCGCGACCATACACTGGGAAAACCATGACGCGCTGATCGAAGACTTTCCCGATGTCGACCTGACGAAATCAATTTTCGTGATTCATGGAAAGCGCCTGACCTCTGCAGGCGGTACAGCACCGCTGGACATGATGCTGAGCCTGATCACCAATAGCGAAGGGGCCGACCTGGCCCATGCCGTGGCCGATCAGATGATTTACTCCTCGATCCGCACCAACCGCGACACGCAGCGCCTTTCCATCCCGGCCCGCATCGGTGTGCGTCATCCAAAGCTGGCGCGGGTCATCGAATTCATGGAAACCCATATCGAAGACCCCATCGGCCCTTCCGATCTGGCCGAGGCGGTGGATATGTCCACACGCCAGTTGGAACGGCTGTTTCGTCGCTACCTCAACCGCAGTCCGAAACGCTACTATATGGAGCTGCGGCTGGAGCGCGCGCGCAACCTGCTGATGCAGACCGATATGAGCGTCATCAGCGTAGCACTGGCCACGGGCTTCACTTCGCCATCGCATTTTTCCAAATGCTACCGCGCGCATTACGACACGACCCCATATCGAGAGCGCGGCGCCCATGCCAGCCCCGAAGACGACACTTGATTCGGCTTTTTACTTGATGCGGCTCAGAGGTTTCCGGCGGACAAAAGGCGCTCTAACGCAAACATTTGCACATTGATCAATGTGGTACATTGCAGAAATTGTCTTATTTTCCGCCATTGACGTCTTTCCTGAGCATTGGTGCACAGACACCACAAAAGCCCGCTATGGCGAGGGGGAGTGCAGCAACCTGTCGACGTGTGCCGCGCATGGGACGCCTTGGGTCTGGACGACTGGCAAACCGGCCTGAACGCGTTCATATGGCTGGTGAAGAATAAGCGGCAGACAGGTATTTTCCGGCATCACGTCACTACGACATGGCTTGCGTTTCGCGCTCTTTTTCCTGACCGCCCAGATGTTGTCACGCGCCCAAAATGGCTGCCTGATTTTTATGCGCCTGTCACAATTTGCCTGTAAATTTTGCAATTGCAAGTTGTCTTCCAGACAGCAAGGCGCTAGTGACGATTGCGCAGCCCAGATTTTACCGGGCATCACCATGCAACATATAAGCGTTATTTACCAATGATTTACCTTCCATCACTCTTTGTGACTGCCCTATGCGCATTGCTGATTCTGCGCTGGCAATCGTTTATTGAACCACTTACTGAACGCCGAGCCGACCATTTGGCCATACAATCGTCACACTATGGGGAACCGCTTCGTTTCGGTGGCGTAGCAGTGCTGCTTGGGCTGGTGATTGGCACTTTGCTGCTCACGTTTCAAACTGATGCGCATGACACACCGCTCCTGCTTTTGTCCGCTCTTCCGGTTATGATTGCAGGCCTTGCAGAAGATATGGGCCATAGGGTGTCACCACGCGGACGTCTGATTGCAGCCATGTTATCTGCGCTTGCTGCGATCGTGATGTTGCAGATTTGGGTGGCGCGCGCGGATTTAACCGGCCTTGATTTCGCACTGTCCTTTCCTGCAGTGGCAATCATTGGAACTGTATTGTTTTCTGCCGGCTTCTGCCATTCGGTGAATCTGATTGATGGGATGAACGGCTTTTCAACTGTTTCGGTGATTTCCTCTGCAAGTGGTATTGCACTGATCGCCGCACATGCAGGACAAGCCGAGATCGCTACCTTTTCCATGCTGCTTGTCGCTTGCCTTGCGGGATTCCTTGCCATGAACTGGCCAACAGCACGCATGTTTCTGGGCGACGCTGGTGCGTATGGGGTCGGACATCTGCTTGTTTGGCTGGGCATCCTTTTGGCCTGGAAATCCGACAGCGTTGCGATCCCTGCACTGTTGCTGGTGTTGTTCTGGCCGATTGTCGATGTCTTTCACACGATTTTCCGCAGGCTCATGCTGCGAAACTCGCCCTTTCAGCCAGACAAGATGCACCTTCACCACAAGGTGCGACGCGCGCTTGACCTGATGGTCTTCGGGTACAATCAGCGCGCCAAGTCAAATCCGGCGACCATAGTCGTCTTGTTCCCTTTTATGGTGATGCCGATCGCAACAGGCGTTCTTTTGCAGAGCAATCCTACCGCTGGTTGGATTGCCTTTATCGCGTATTCTCTGGCATTCGCCGGGGCTCATAAAATTGCGACAAGAATCGCTATAAAGTGGCGAAAGTGACAACGGGCCACAGTATCTTGCCGAAAATGACGAAGAAGGGCTTCTCGGTCTCGCACCATTTGCGCGGCTGCATTACAAGTAGACGGAGAATCGTCGGGGCGCGCCAAACTGCCGCTTCCTGGCGTAAACGAAATGTACGGTGGTCGGGCGATTGACTGAATATGAAGGATGCATTGTGATGAGCGGATCGTCATTGAGAGCTGCAAATCTGCCGCTAGTAGATAAGCTGCCACTTGTTGCGGCAGTTTTGTTCGCAATGATCATCTCAGCTTGCTCAGATGGCTATGTGAAATTCCCCACAACCGAAGAAGGACAGCGCTCGCTAGGTGATGACGTCGAAGTGATCGTGTTATCGTCCGAGAATATCACCGATTTCACTCGCCCCTCGCGCGGGCATCAGGCGACACAGTTGCCAAGTGGTCGGGGCTGGACATATGCAGTGGGGCCTGGCGACATCCTGTCGGTCATTGTGTTTGATCATCCTGAATTGACCCTGCCTGCGGGACCACAGCGCAGTGCCGCCGAGAGTGGCTTTCAAGTGGCAAGCGATGGCACCATCACCTACCCCTATATTGGAAGCATCCGCGCCAGCGGTCGATCCGTCGGCCAGATCAGAGCCGATCTTTCACAGAGACTGGCGAGTTTCATTCCCGATCCTCAAGTTGAAGTCCGCATTGCGGCTTATAATTCACAGTCAATTGTCGTTTCGGGCGAAGTCGAAGCTCCAAATCGTCAGCCATTGACCTCTGTCAGACTCAGCCTTGTTGAAGCAATAAACGCGGCTGGTGGCTTCTCGGATACTGCCGACCCCAGAGATGTCAGCGTACAACGCGGCGGGCGGATTTATCATGTCGATGTGGCCGGGTTTCTGGAAGGCGGAATGACACAGAACAACCCCATCCTTCGTGACGGTGATGTTGTGAATGTTCCGCGCAGACGCGCAGAAGAAGCCTATTTGCTGGGCGAGATATTGCGGCCAGATGTTGTTGATCTGTCTCGCGAACCCATAACGCTGACGCAGGCGATCACACGACGCGGAGGCCTGCAACAACCCCGCGCAAATGCACGCGGCGTCCTGGTGTTCAGGGCGCATGGAAACAACATGACACGCGTCTTTCAGCTCGACACCTCTGCGCCAAGCGGCTTGTTGCTTGGGACGCGCTTTGTACTTGAGCCCGGTGATGTCGTTTATGTGCTGCGTTCGCCGTTGCAACGCTGGAATGATACGATCGTCAGACTTCTGCCAACTGTGCAGGCTGTCAGAACCGTCGATGACGTTGTGAATTGACGGGCGATGGCTATGATGGTTCCTTCCATCCTCGTAGTATGCGTCGGGAATATCTGTCGCTCACCGGTCGGCGAACGGTTGCTGGCACACCGTTTGAACGAGCGGGGAGCTACGATAGATGTGTCCTCTGCAGGTATCGGTGCGCTTGTTGGCCATGAAGCTGACGAAGATGCGGCAGCCGTGGCTGCGCAAAACGGGGTTTCTCTAACTGGCCATATCGCACGCCAGTTCTCTCATGACCTTGGGGCAAAGCACGCTCTGATCCTGGTCATGGAGGCAGGTCACAAGCGCGAGATTATCAAGAGCTCACCTGATTTATCTGGCAGAATCATGCTATTTGATCATTGGACCGGTGCAAAGGGGATCGCAGACCCCTATCGACACTCGATCCAGTTTCACGAAGAGGTGTTCGCGCAGATCGATAGAGCAGCGACAGCGTGGGTCGACAAACTTGCAAAATAACTTGAGGGAATGGCGTGGATGAAGGATAGCAGGACTGAATATCCCGATCTGCAACGCCAGGCCCAAAATCGGACACTCACGAGTATGACAAGTAAAAACAACACAGCCGACGACGAAATCGATCTCGGTCAGCTTTTGGGCAATATCTGGCGCGGTCGTGCCTGGATTGGCGCGGCGACAGCAGCCGGCATTGCAATAGGCGCATTTAATATTGCTAACACCAATCCAACATTCCAAGCCGACGCGATGCTGCAGCTTGAAGAAAAATCAGGCTCATTGGCCTTGCCCAGCAGCCTTTCGGCGATGGTCGACAATGACCCACGCAGTGTTACGGAAATTGAAATTCTGCGGTCGCGTCTGGTCTTGGGACGTGCCATCGCGGATCAGAACCTTGACTGGCGCATCAGGCCAGACACAATGCCCATGGTTGGAACCATGTTCGCACGGTACCGCTTTCCAATTCTGGACGCGATCATTCCATCGCGTTTTGTGCGCCCCGGCGACAGAATCGAACTGGACAATCTGGTCGTACCCCCCAGAATGCTCAATCAGGAATTTGCGCTGATTGTCACAAGCAGCACAGAGTATCGCTTGGTTTTCAATGGCGGGCCACAGCTCGAAGGCACAGTTGGTCTGCCGACAACGGATCCGGAAACGGGATTTTCCATCACGCTTGCCAGTATCGAGGCCCCGGAAGGACGTCGTTTCTTCATTCGGCAGATAGATGAACGTCGGGCAATCAACGACTTGCGCAATCGACTATCTGTCAGCGAACGTGGTCGCGCCTCTGGTATCCTTGAAGTACGCCTGACCGGTGAGAACCGGAATGATAACGCGCGTGCGCTTGGCGCAGTCATCCAAGCCTATCTGAACCAGAATATCTCGCGCAGTGCCGCCGAAGCCGATAGCAGCCTAGATTTCATCCGTGATCAGCTTCCGCAAGCCGAGCAGACACTGCGCACCGCAGAAGCGGCACTGAACGCGTTCCGGCAAGAACAGGTGACGATTGACCTGTCGCTTGAGACACAGACGATCCTTGGGCAGGTAACGCGCATCGAGGGCGAACTGGCTGATCTTCAACGCCGTGAGGATGAACTTGCTCAGCGTTTCACGCCGTCGCACCCAACCTACCGGCAACTTTTGGACGAACGCGCGCGTCTTGAAGCGCGCTTGGCGGCACTTCGTGAACAGGTTGGCGCCTTGCCCGAAACACAACGGCAGATCCTGAACCTGACCCGTGAAGTCGAGCTGGCCCAAAGGATCTACACAGAATTACTGACCCGCGCACAAGAAGTCGAAGTCCTGCGCGCCAGCACCATCGGCAATGTCCGGATAGTTGACGCCGCAAGCGCATCGCCGCTGCCAGTGGCGCCTCGAAAAGCGCTGATTTTGGCGCTCAGCTTGGTGCTGGGGGCAATGGCAGGCATTGCGATCGTGCTGGTGCGCAACTGGATCCGCAAAGGTGTTCAGGGGGCGGACGAACTGGAACAGCTTGGATTGCCGGTCTTTGCAACCATCAATTACAGCAAGGAAGCCGATACAGAGGGGCGGCGCGGTGGCAGGATGCCCATTCTGGCGCTCGAAAGCACTGCCGACCTGACAGTCGAGGCCCTTCGATCCCTGCGAACCAGTCTGCATTTCGGCATGCTTGATGCTGGCACCCCTACCCTGTCCATCACATCGTCTCATCCCAGCGCGGGCAAAAGCTTTCTATCTGTCAACCTCGCGGCGGTGGCCGCACAAGCTGGACAACGCGTCTGTGTGATAGATGCTGACTTGCGCCGCGGGCAGTTGCGGCGCTATTTCGATCAGCCTCGCAATCTGCCCGGTCTTGCTGAAGTTCTGGCAGGCGATTTGCCTTTCGATCAGGCCGTAATCCAGGGGCCACATGAAAATCTGTTTTTCTTGCCGACAGGCCGCTATCCGCCCAACCCTTCAGAATTGCTGATGCGCGCCGAATTTTCCAAATTGGTCGAAATTTGTGCGCAACACTTTGATCTGACGATCTTTGACGCGCCCCCCGTGCTGGCTGTCACTGACCCTGTCATTCTGGCCCGAAACACTGGCGCAACCATATTTGTTGCGCGCCATGATCAAACCCCGCTAGGCGAAGTTGAAGCTGCGCAAAAGACCATGTCTGCCGCCGGATTGAAATTCTCTGGTGCAGTCCTGAACGGATTTGATCCCAAGAAGGCCAGTGGAAGATATGGTTATGGTTATGGATATGGATACCGTTACGAATACAAGCAGCGCCAGCAATGACCATTGGCGAGCGCAAATACAGAGGTAAAGTCCGCCGGAAAAATCCAAAGTTTCGCATCTGCATTCGCGTGCCTTGAACCAATTACCGCATTCTGTGCGATAAGGTTCAACCGAAACGCTGCAACGCTATGCGCGCTCTTTACCAAAGCAGTCATTTCTGAAGTGACAAAAGGCCCTGCTGTCAACAATCGGGATCAAGAAAGCCCAGACCGCGCAAATATATCCCGATCCCGGTTTCCAGCAGATCCTCTGGCGTAAAGGGTCCCCGCGATCCCGGTGTGCCGCGTGCGTATAGTTCGACGATGCCATGGCTCATGGCGCTGACATGCGCAGCGAACATCTCGGTAGGTGGCCTGCGATCCGGTGGCAGGCGCTGAGACAGATCGGCTGCCGCACGCACCAGCACCTTGTTGGCCCGCGCTGACGCCGCCGCCAGGTCGCGTGTGGCATTTGGTGCAACGCCTGATTCGAACATCGCAACATAATGGCCGGGATGCTTGCGCGCGAAGGCCAGATATGCGCGACCCACGGCCTCGAATGCCGCCAGGGGTGAAGGTTGGCCATCACGATAGGCAAATTCCAGAAGGTCGGCGAACAGATCAAATCCCTGACGCGCCATCTCGATGATCAAATCATCGCGGCCCGTGAAATGACGATAGGGCGCGGCAGCGGATACATCCGCCTGTTTGGCAGCCTCGGCCATGGTAAAGCCCTGCGGCCCTTTCGCAGCAATAAGCTCAAGCGCCGCATCGATGAGCGCCTGTTTCAGATTGCCGTGATGATAGCCACGCTTGGCCATTTGGTATGTGTCTCCGAGGGACTGTTGCCTGTCTAGGGGATTGCAACGCGATGGGAAACTGCAATCACACAGGAGCCCGCTTGCAATGCGCGCGCGAAACGCCTAAGTGCAACATCGAGAGGCTGGCGCGGGCAGACACTTTGCCAACCCGGTCAGGTCCGGAAGGAAGCAGCCGCAGCATTTTCTGTCTGGGTCGCTGTCCAGTCTCTCACCTGCTCCCCCTTAATTTGACAGCCCCTGTAGCCATGTGAACAATTCGCGCGCGCCCCTGCGCAATTCCACATGCATGCCGCTTTGTGCGTCCGGGTTACCTGTCACGCTGCGCAGAAACTGGTCCGGGCTGGAGAGGTAGGCCACGAAATTGTCCTCGCTCCAACGCGCGCCTGTTGCCCCGGCGGCGCGAAGATCATCAGAGTAGAACCGAAACCCGGACTCAGCGGCCAAAGGCCGGTTGGCGATCCCGAAAAGATTCGGTCCGCTGCGCCCACCGCGTGCCAGAACAGTGCCATCAGGTGCTTCGACCGCATGGCAAGTGCGGCAATCCCGCCAGCGCGCCTCGTCCGACAGCGCTTGTCCAGGTCCAATCGCAAGACCCAACACTGTGGCAAATGCAAAGCCTCGTTTCATGCTGTCCGCCTTTTCTCTGAATTTTCCGTGATATACGCGGAAAATTGCGCAACAACAACGTCAGCGTGGTCACGAGTGCGGCACTGTCTCCGATGGTTACGGCTTCAGGCGATACCCGCTGCGCAACCAGACCCAGCACAGGCTGCATATGGCCAGTGTAGACCCAATCACGACCACGAGACCCAGCACGGGCGAGGCATCAGACGCCCCGATCATCCCAAAGCGCGCCCCGTCGATCAGATAGAATACCGGGTTCAAGCGGCTGAGGATTTCAAGCACAGGCGGCAATGTGGCGATGGAATAGAAGGTGCCTGACAGGAAAGACAGCGGCACCACGATGAAATTCGTGATCGCTGCAATCTGGTCAAACTTGTTCGAGATGATCCCCGCAGCGATACCCAAAGCCCCCAGAAATGCCGCGCCCAGTGTCAGAAAGACGAGCAGCCACAGCGGATGCGCAATCCCCTGCCCCAGAGCCAGCACCAATGCCAGCGCGATCACAGCGCCCACCAGCAGCCCACGCACAACCCCGCCCGCAAGATAGCCAAGCAGAATTTCCGTAGGTGATAGTGGCGGCATCAGCGTGTCCACGATATTGCCCTGCACCTTGGCAATGACAATCGACGAGGATGTGTTGGCAAAACTGTTCTGAATCACGGTCATCATCAGAATGCCCGGTGCCAGAAATGCAATGAAGGGCACACCCAGAACCTCGCCGCGTGCTGGTCCGATGGCCAGCGAGAACACGGCCAGAAACAGCCCCGCCGTCACCAGAGGGGCCGCCAGCGTTTGCGTCCATACGACCAGAAAACGCCTGATCTCGCGGTCTGCCAGTGCGGCAAGCCCAAGCCAGTTCACGCGCCCAAATCGGCGCGCACCCATCTCGAAACCTGTTTCAGGTCGTGATGTCATGTCTTATCTCCAGTCTCTGCCGGGTTTTGGGCGGTTTCCTGCCCTTCGGCGATTGTATTTGGCTGCGTTGGCATGTATTCCATCTTCTCGCCCGTTTCCATGGGCCTTGAATTTGCGAACCCCCCGCCGCAGCCGGAGTTGCACCATGTCCTGGACCGATGAGCGCGTCGAATTGCTCAAGAAAATGTGGAACGAGGGGCACTCTGCCTCGCAGATCGCCAAGGAATTGGGCGGCGTGACACGCAATGCCGTCATTGGCAAAGTGCATCGTCTGGGTCTGTCGAACCGCAATGGACCTGAGACCGATGCAACTGCCGATCCCAAGCCCAAGGCTGTAGCAGAGCCCCCAAAAGCAGCGCCAGAGCCAGCCCCGGAGCCCGTGATCGAGACACCGCCGGCGGCACCTGTTGTCGATCTGGCTCAGGCCAAGGCAGAACGTGCCTCGCAAGCACGAGAAGCCGCGCAACCTGAGCCAGAGGCAGAAGAACCACAGGTCTACACGCCGCGTCCGATCATCCCGGCTGGCCAGCCGCTGCCCCCACAGCCATCTGCAAATGAAATCGACCCTGAAGCCCTGGCGACAGTGCGCGAAGTCGAAAAGGCCGCGCGCAAACTGACGCTTCTGGAACTGACCGAGCGGACCTGCAAATGGCCCATCGGCGACCCGGCGACCAGTGATTTCTGGTTTTGCGGTCTGCCTGTGAAGCCTGGCAAACCCTATTGCGAAGCGCATGTCGCAGTCGCATTCCAGCCCATGAGCACCCGGCGTGATCGTAAACGCTAGACACACGCGTCACGGCGATTGACCCCCTGTGCAAGGGCCACTACCACTATGCGCGACTGCCCCTTGCGCATAGGACAAACAATGTTTCAGAGCTTTGCTGCGACCACCCGGCCACAGGACGGACCGCCCCGGTTGGCGCGGCTGCGCGCGGCGCTGTCAGATATCGGGGTGGATGGCTATCTGCTGCCCCGTTCTGACGCGCATATGGGCGAGTATGTCGCCAGTTGTGATGAACGGCTGGCCTGGCTGACGGGGTTTACAGGCTCTGCCGGGTTTTGCATCGTGTTGCCTGACACAGCGGGGCTGTTCGTCGATGGCCGCTATCGGGTGCAGGCGCGCGCACAAGCGGCCGAGGATTTCACAATCGTGAACTGGCCCGAAACCCGCCCCGCCGAATGGTTGCGCACAGCTTGCCCCGACGGCGGAACAATCGGGTTTGACCCATGGCTGCACACGCCTGATGAAATTGAGACCATAGAACGTGACCTGAAAGGCAGCCAGATCAGGCTTTCGCCCCTCGACAACCAGATTGATCCGCTCTGGTCAGATCGCCCGCCCGCGCCGATGTCGCCTGCGCGCCCCTATCCTGAGACACTCGCGGGCCGGTCCTCGACCGAGAAACGTACCCTCATCGCCACGGCGCTGCGCGAGAACGATCAAAGCGCCTGTATCCTGACCCAGCCAGACAGCATTTGCTGGCTTCTCAACATTCGTGGCAGCGACCTGCCCCGCCTTCCGGTGATGCAGGCTTTCGCCATCATGCATGACGACGGGCGTGTCGATCTGTTCACGCATCCTGAAAAATGTACAGATCTGGTTTTCGATGAAGGCGTGTCCCTGCGCCCTTCGGAGGCTTTTGAACCGGCCTTGCGCACCCTGAGCGGTGTGGTGCGGCTGGACAAGGCAAGTGTCCCGCTCCGCATTGTGAACCTGTTGCAGGAAGCGGCGATTTCCACAACCTTCATGCAAGACCCTTGCCTGATGCCCAAGGCGCGCAAGACCGAAGCCGAACTGGCAGGCGCACGCGCGGCACATTTGCGTGACGGTGCTGCGATGGTAGAATTCCTGTGCTGGCTGGATGGGCAGGCTGATGCCCTGCTGGCCGATCCGGCGCACGAGCTGACCGAAATTGACATCGCCCGCCATCTCGAAGCCTGCCGCGCCGCCACAGGTGCTTTGCAAGACCTGAGCTTTGACACGATTTCAGGCTCTGGCCCCAACGGGGCCATCGTGCATTACCGCGTGACCGAAGACAGCAACCGCCGTCTTCTGCCGGGTGATCTGATGTTGGTCGATTCTGGCGGGCAATATCTGGATGGCACCACGGATATCACCCGCACAATTGCCATCGGCCCTGTCGGCACGCTGGAGGCGCAGTGTTTCACCGCAGTGCTCAAAGGCATGATCGCGATTTCTCGCACGCGCTTTCCGCGCGGTGTGGCGGGAAGCCATCTCGATGCCCTGGCGCGCTATCCGCTATGGATGATGGGCCGCGATTATGACCACGGCACAGGGCATGGCGTGGGGGCGTTCCTGTCGGTGCATGAAGGACCACAACGCTTGTCGCGCCTGTCGACGGTGCCACTGGCTGAGGGGATGATCCTGTCCAACGAGCCGGGTTATTACCGCGAAGGGGCGTTCGGAATCCGACTGGAAAACCTGATCGCAGTGCGCAAGGGCGTGCCGCCAGAAGGCGGCGATGCGCGCGAATGGCTGGATTTCGAGACGCTGACACTCGCGCCGATTGATCGCCGCCTGGTGCTGGCTCAGGAAATGAGCGCGGATGAACGGGCATGGCTGGACAATTACCATGATCGCGTATGCACTTTACTGCGCCCCTTGGTCAGCGACAGCGCTGCACGATGGCTTGACGCCGCCTGCCAGCCACTGTGACAAGGCGTGCGCATTTGCGCGCTTTGCCTTCCGGACTAAAACCTGCATAACGACAGGCATACCAAAGATGAGAGGACAGCAAGATGACGAATGTCAGGATCTACCCGGCACAGGGCAAATGGACGGTGCGCGCAAATGGCGCGGTGATTGCGGAAAGCACCCGCGCGCTTGAATTGCTGCAACGCGATTATCCGTTCGTGATCTATTTTCCACGCGAAGATGTGGCCTCGGTTGTGCTGGACGAGTCGGATCGTCCGTTATTTTGCGATGATCGTGGCGAAGGGGTGCATTATCATGTCTCCAGCCCCGAAGGCCTGATCCAGAATGCGGCCTACAGTGTCACGAAACCCACTGCCGAAGCCGAAGAATTGCGCGATTATCTGGCGTTTGACGCGGGCAAGGTTACTGTCGAGCGGGTGTGATGGCGTTTGAGGCACTGCATGCTTTGCTAGGGACGCGCTTCACGACCGGCGCATCTGAGCGCGCGTTGCATGGCCGCTCCGAAGCGCATTTTGCCGATATGCCGCCCGATGCTGTGGCCTATCCCGAAACCACCGCCGAAGTCGCGCAGATCATGCGCATCTGCGCAGATCAGCGCATCCCCGTGATCGGCTGGGGGGCTGGCACGTCGCTTGAAGGACATGCCCTCGCCCCGCATGGGGGCGTCACAGTCGATTTTGCGCGGATGAACCGGGTTCTGGACATCGCCGCCGAAGATATGCTGGCCATCGTTCAACCCGGCGTCACCCGCGAGGCGCTGAATACGGAATTGCGTGCGACAGGGCTGTTCTTTCCGGTCGATCCGGGTGCCAATGCCTCGCTTGGGGGGATGGCTTCGACCCGCGCATCGGGCACAACGGCGGTGCGCTACGGCACGATGCGCGCGAATACTCTGGCGCTGGAAGTGGTGCTGGCCGATGGACGGACCATCCGCACAGGCGCGCGCGCGCCGAAATCCTCGACCGGCTATGATCTGACCGGGTTGTTTGTCGGCGCCGAAGGCACTTTGGGCCTGATCACCGAACTGACCTTGCGCCTGCAAGGCCAGCCCGAAGCGGTATCTGCCGCAATCTGCGCCTTTGATGACATGCATAGCGCGGTCGAAGCCGTTATCAACACCATCCAGTCTGGTCTTGCCATGGCGCGGATCGAATTTGTCGATGCCGCGAATATCCGCAGTTTCAACGCCCACGCGCAGGCAGGCCTTGCGGAAAAACCGCATCTGCTGGTCGAATTCCACGGCAGTCCTTCGGGCGTGCGTGAACAGGCGCAGGCATTCGGGCAGATCGTTGCGGATGCAGGTGGCGGTGCATTTCAATGGGCCGACACTGCCGAGGACCGCGCGCGCCTGTGGAAGATGCGCCACAACGCTTACTACGCCGCCATCGCGCAGCATCCGGGCGCGCATCCGATCACGACAGATATCTGCGTGCCAATCTCGCGCTTGGCCGAGGCCGTGGAAGAGACAGCGCGCGATATCGCGGCATCGGGCATCCCCGGCCCCATTCTGGGCCATGTGGGCGACGGCAATTTTCACGCGCTCCTGCTGCCTGACCGCAATGACCCCGATCAGATTGCCCGCGCGCAGGATCTGGCCAGCGCAATGGCCGAGCGTGCCTTGCGTCTGGGGGGCACAGTCAGTGGTGAGCATGGGATCGGGATGGGAAAGCGCAAGTACATGCAGGCCGAACATGGTGCGGCATGGGATGTGATGGGCGCGCTGAAATCGGCGCTGGACCCGCAAAACATTCTTAATCCGGGGAAATTACTGCGCGCGCAGTAAGACTAAGCGCGCCGCGAAACGCGTGGCGCATACTCGGATGGTATCTGGCAGGGTGTCAGTTCGGTTCATCCTTCGAGAAACAGAGTCACCGTTCGTTCAAGCGCTGCCCAATCGGTGAATTCCTTGATCCCCTCAGTCAGTTCGATTTCGTGCCCGGCCAGAGCGACATGCCGAACGACCTGAGACTGAAAATAGTCGTAACTGCCCGGACGTACTGCGCCTGCGACAAGAGCCTCATGTGTCGGCTTGAAGCCTGTGCGCATTTCCATTTCGGTCAGATAGTCCTGCGCCTCATCCCGGCTTTCAGGGAAAGCCGCTTTCAGACTGACCGAGAGCATCAGGGTCGGACGTGCTTCCAACTGCTCCCGGACGGCGCTGAGTGTGGCCTCGAATGTTGCGGGATGTCTGCGTTCATGAACAGGGGCGGCAAGGATAACCTTATCCGCGCTCTCAAGCGACAGGCTGGCAGATTTGTCCGCCGTATTGACCAGCCTGACACTATGGCCCAGACCGCGCATCTGTTCCGTAATCACCGTTGCGATTTTGCGGGTCTGGCCTTCGCCGGTCTCAAATAGAACCACCAATTCCATGTTTCACCTTTTGCCAGAGTTTGCCAATCTGACCCGACGCTGCCGGGAAATCCCCTGCTTTGCCTTGTTTCAGATCAATGCAGGTCAGATCCGGCCTGAAACCGAGGCATTGGCATCGCGCCAGAAATGATACCTCAGCAAAGCAGGCCGAGCTTCAGGCGCTGCTTCAGTCGCCGCCCCCGTCGCCGCCGCTCTGGCAGCCATCCGAGCCGTAACTGTCGCCGCTGGACCATCCACTTGAACCATTACTCCATTCCACCCGCTCAAGGAATCGGGCGATCCAGTGGTCCTCTGGCAAGAAAATCTGCAACAGCTTCACTGTGAGCAACAGTCCAGCCACCACAGGAAAGGCGATCCAAAAGATCAGGCTGACCATTTCCGGGCTGATATCAATCATGCCACATGCTCCCAACTCAAAGGCAGCATAATAACCTGCGAATGCGTCACAATTCGGGCAACACTACCATCCCAGACAGAGCATCAAGCGCGTTGTACAGATCAAATTCCACACGAAGCGCGGGCGGCAAGCGCGTCCTCCAGAACCTCGCGCAGCACGGCGTCCGGCACATCGTCGCAGACAAAGGCATCACCGATATCGCGCGCGAGGATAAAGCGCAAACGCCCGTCCTGAACCTTCTTGTCCTGCCCCATCAAATTGATCAGCACCTCTGCCCCCGGCAGATCGCCGGGAATATCGGCCAGATCAGTCGCCATGCCCATCGCGCGCAGATGCGCACGCACCCGGCTGGGGGTTTCCTGCGCACATAACCCCATGCGCGCGGACAACTCAAAGGCCAGCGCGCAGCCGATGGCCACGCCTTCGCCATGCAAGAGCCGGTCGCCATAGCCTGTGGCGGCTTCAAGCGCATGGCAAAATGTGTGGCCAAGGTTCAGAAGCGCACGCTCGCCCTGTTCGGTCTCATCGCGCGCGACGATACCTGCTTTCATCTCGACCGACCGGCGCACAGCATGATGGCGCATTGCCTTGTCACCCTTGGCCAGCGCGGGGCCGTTGACTTCCAGCCAGTCAAAGAATGCGGCATCACCCAGAAGCCCGTATTTCACCACTTCGCCATAACCCGCCAGAAAATCCCGCGCGGGCAGGCTGTCGAGCAAATCGATA
>SKGU01000360.1 GCA_007117255.1 Natronohydrobacter sp.
AAATGAACCGGGCAGCTTTCATCGGCGGCCCAATCCGCAAAGCTGAGATAGTAAACCCGCACATCTTGCTTGCCCGCCATGACGGCCGCAAGGGCTGCCAGCGCCGCGCGGCCACCCCCGTTGCAATGGGTCACGATGGGCTTACCGTCAGTGATCCCGGCCTGATTCATCAGGGCAGCGAGTTGCGGCACAGGTTTCAGGCCCGCATCCCCAAGCAGGTCACTATGTGACAGAAGTGATGCCCCCGGCACATGCCCACCGCGCGCATTGCCCTTAAGGTCAGCACCTGCGAACTCTGCCGACGTGCGCGCATCAAAAACCTGAATCTCTGACAAGGCGTCTTTCAGGCTGTCACGGTCCATCAGCGCGACTGCGCCGGAACCGGGTGTCAGGGTGATAAGGCCAGTATATGGCGCGGTCTGTTCGGGCATGCTGTGCAGGGCGGGCAGACCGCCATTCAGCACCACCACCGGCAGGCCGAAATATTGCAAGATGAACCAGCCGCGCGCGGCCTCTGTCATGCGGCCATCATCAACCACCACTGTGAGAACGTCCGGCCCGATCCCCAGTTTGGCGATCTCGTTGTGCCAGAAATCAAGATCGTCCAGCCCCGACGGGGTTTGCTTGGCATGCGCGATCCAGTCTGCAACGGGCACGCGGGTCAGCCCCTGCGGGGCTTCATTTCCTTCAGGCACATAGAGAACCCTTTTTGGGCCAAGCTGGTCCAGATCCTCAACCGAAACGACAGGGGAGTTTTGCTTTTGGATGTGCATGTGTCAGACCGATAAGAGCTGCGATGTTGACGTCCTGCGTAAAGACTGATTTTACGAATGTCGATATCGATTTGCATAGGTGATACATGGCTGAGCGCATGGAGCATCATCATCTGCTGTCGGGACTGGTCCGATTGCATATCCTGCACCATGCCGCAGAACACCCGATCTATGGCCAGTGGATGATCGATGAACTGGCGCGGCACGGCTACCGTTTGTCACCGGGCACGCTGTATCCGATGTTGGCAAAGATGGAGCGCGACGGCTATTTGACCAGCCAGACCGAACGCGCGGGGCGCACGTCGCGGAAGTTTTACACGATTACGCAAAAAGGGCACTACGGGCTGGCCGTGGCGCGGCTGCGCTTGCGAGAACTCAAGGGTGAGGCGGGGACAGAATGACAGGTGAGACTGAACCGGCGCAAGGCACGGCGGGCGAGGTTTTTGTCGCCTTTCTCAAGCTTGGTCTGACAAGTTTCGGCGGGCCTATCGCGCATCTGGGCTATTTCCGCGACGAGCTGGTCACGCGCAGGCGCTGGCTGGATGACCGCGCCTATGCCGATCTGGTGGCGCTGTGCCAGTTTTTGCCCGGCCCGGCTTCGTCGCAGGTCGGGTTCGCGCTAGGCATGATGCGCGCTGGCTGGCTGGGGGCGCTGGCGGCTTTTGTGGCTTTCACGCTGCCATCAGCACTGATCCTGCTGGTCTTTGCGCTTAGCGCGGCCAGTATCGTCGGGCCTGTTGGAACTGGGGCGTTGAACGGGCTGAAGATCGTGGCCGTGGCGATCATCGCGCAAGCCGTCTGGGGCATGGCAAAAAACCTGTGCCCTGACCGCGAACGCGCGGCGATTGCCGTGGGGGCTGTGGCGGTGCTTGCCTTTGTGCCTGGCGCTTTCGGGATGGTGGGGGCAATCGTGCTGGGCGGGTTAGCTGGTCTGGCCCTTGGGCGCGGGGCTGGCACGCCTGTCAGCGGGGATGTCATGATGCCCGTGTCACGCGGGGTGGCCATAGGTGCATTGGTCACTTTCTTTGCGGCGCTTCTGCTCCTGCCGCTGCTCGCAGGTCAGAGCCAGTCGCTGGCGGTAATCGACAGCTTCTACCGCGCAGGCGCGCTGGTCTTCGGGGGCGGGCATGTGGTGCTGCCACTTCTGGAGGCCGAGGTTGTACAGACCGGCTGGGTAACACCGGACCAGTTTTTGGCGGGGTATGGCGCGGCGCAGGCAGTTCCGGGGCCGCTGTTTACCTTCGCGGCCTATCTGGGGGCGGTGCTGGGGCCTGCGCCGAATGGAGTCATTGGCGCGACCCTGGCGCTGGGGGCAATTTTTCTGCCGGGGTTCCTGTTGCTGGTCGGAGTGATGCCCTTTTGGGACAGGTTCCGCGCCATGGCGCGCGCGCAATCGCTGATGCAGGGCGCGAATGCCGCTGTTGTGGGTATTCTGGGCGCGGCGCTTTATTCGCCCGTCTTCACCAGCGCCATCATGGACATGCGAGATTTTACCCTCGCGCTGATCTGCTTTGTAGCACTGACGGCCTGGAAAGCGCCGCCTTGGGTCGTCGTCGTGCTCGCAGCGATTGGTGGCGTTGCATTGGCCGTGATCAGCTGATCAGCAGCAGGCATCTCAGAAGCCCGCAAGACGCTTATCGTGAGTTATCTGGCCAATTCGCACGGTGCGCTGGCGCTTGAAGCGCCTACCATTCGAAAGCCCCAATGTGGTCAGGATGGCTCTGGCTTCATGAACTCTAAGGCTTTCAAAGCAAAAGATGTCGCAGCGCACCCAAAAGCTGGCGATCCGCTTCAATGGAGAAATCTGCAGGCATTGGTCGGCTGGCATTTATTGCAGGAGTTGCATTGGCCCCACATGATCACATTGCTAGCATGGTTGCAGACCTTACAGAGAGGATAGCCCTTCTTGCGTTGCAGTGCGCCCGTGCTTCATTTGCTCTTGGAGTCTTCCGGGACAAATCCGGCTTTTGCGTCAGTCAACGTATCATCATATCTTGCGATCAAAGCCAGGGTAGCATGGTGTTTGAGAAATGGCGTGGAAGCGTATACGGCCCTGCGCAGTCGTTGTTCTTCGCGTTCACGCAGGAAACCAGCGCAATGAAATAACGACCGCCTCCCACGATCTGGACGGGCTTTAGCTTATGGCCGCAATGACATTCAAAGCAGCCACAGGGCATCTGCCGCCAGTGCGATGATGGCGGAAAACTCTTGTCAGATATCTGCGGTATCTTGTCGCCATCCTTCATCATCCGAAAAAGCGCACCTGGCACTTTGCTTTGAATCTGACATCATGTCGATTCAGAGCAAAATAGATGTCACATGGTCACGACTTTGGCGCTGCGTTGTCAGCGCCGGACAGAGGCCGCAGGGCAGCGCATATGTCTGCCCTTCCGAGAATGGCCGAAACCTTGCGCTGCACAATGCCTTCAAGTCTGGTCAGGTCGTGCAGACTTGGAACCGTTACCTCTGCCACCAGATCGACGACGTGATGCTCTGGCAAACGCCTGATGCGCAATGTCTTGATGTCTCGGACTTCCGCGATGCCGTTAAGACTGTCGAGAACTTCGATGGACACCGCCGGATCGATCCGGTCCAGCAGCATTCCCAATGCGCGGCGACCAACGCTGAACGATGTATAGCTGAGCAAGCCCGCCACGCCAATCGCCGCGACGGTATCGGCAACCGGCAGGCCAAACCAAGCCCCGATCAGCCCGAGTGTAACGAGCACCGTGCCAAGCGAATCCGTCAGGAAATGCGCGGCATTGGCTTCGAGCGCCATGCTTCCTGTGGCGCGTGCGGCACGTTTCACGATCAGATGGCGGATGAAATCAGCGGCGGCTGCGAAGGCGGCAGCTCCCAGATACCAAGCCTCGATCTGCATGGGCGGTGTGCCATGAACCAGTTTCAAACCGGCCAGATGCCAGATGAACACGGCGATAATGCCCAACAGCACGGATTCCGCCAATGCGGCAAAGGCTTCAAGCTTCTCACGTCCGCAAGTCCAGGCCGGGTCTGAACCACGATCTGACAGGCTGACCACAACGACAGTTACGCCGGTGACAATTATGTCGATCAACCCTTGCATGGCATCGGCAACCAACGCCAGCGAACCTGACAAGACGCCGACGAGCAGTTTGCCGAATGTCAGCACGATCGTTGTAATGAGCGAGCCTATCGCGACCATCTGCTTGTAAGCACGGCTTCCCATGCCAAGCCATGTGCCCAAGCCCCGCGGCAATCCTGAATTTGCGCTGAAATCGGTCATTGGGCCTCCGTGCTATAGCAGAGGTTTACAGGCAAAATCAGGCAGAAATTGGGAAGCGATATGTCAGGAAAAACCGGTTTCTCGGATGCTCCATCGTGCTGCAGTGACGGCAGGTTCCAGACTCAGACGCCCCACGATTTGTTCTAGGGCGGAGTCAGAGGTGGTGTCGGCATTCACCTCGGCTGTGACCTCGACACGGTCACTGTCTTCGATGTTTTCGGATTCCAACCCAGTCAGATGCAGGCCATTTTCGGCAAAACCCTGCAGCATCAGCGCGCGAACATGGGCTTCCTGCGCCCCTTTGCAAATAATCTCGACCGCATAATAACGCGTCAATTCCGTAGTCTGGATGGGCTGACGGTCGAGCACCCGCGCAAGCGGGCGCAGGCCCAGATTGACGAAGACCACCGCACCGGTGACAGAGGCCGCGAGCATGAACTCACCCGCGCCTGCAAGCATGCCGATCGCGGCAGCACACCAAAGCGTCGCTGCCGTGTTCAGCCCGCGCACGTTGAACCCTTCGCGAAAGATGATACCCGCGCCCAGAAACCCGATACCCGATACGATCTGTGCCGAGACGCGGGTCGGACTGATCTCGTCAGGAAACGCAGCCGAGAACAATACGAAACTCGCAGCGCCCAGTGCAACGAGCGTATTGGTGCGCAAGCCTGCCAGACGTTGGCGCCATTGCCGTTCCATACCGATGATCGCCCCGAATAATAGTGCAGCAGTCAAATTGAGGATCGGCTGGAGCGGGATCAGGTCGGGCATGAGATTTCCTTCACAGTTCAATGCGTCATTGCAAGCTAGTGT
>SKGU01000378.1 GCA_007117255.1 Natronohydrobacter sp.
GGCACAGCATGGGTGAACAGAAACAGCGCCCATGCGCCGATATAAGCAAGCCAGCCACTCATCCTGTTTGTCTACGGCTGGCAGGTTTTGGGGCATGTTTCGGGCGTGTCAGGATCGGCCAGTAGATCAGCGAGAAACCACCAAAGGCCAAGATCCACAGCCCTGCCGAGAGATGCATTAGCCAAACCTCGCCCGGTGCAAACCCGGCCAGCAGGCGCGCGAATGTCGCCCCGATCAGCGCCAGATAGAGCGCGGCCACCTGGCGGCTGGCGGTGAGTGGCAAGCCCGCATGGCCAAGGCTTGCGCGGGTCATAACCGCCAGTGTCATCAGCCCGATGGCCCCTGCCAGCCAGACATGCCGCGCGCCCGATTGCGGCATCAGATCAAGGGCCGATGCGCCGACGCTCACGAACCCGAGCGCAAGCAGCATATAGGCGGCATGCAGCACCCAAACCAGTGGTTCCGGTCCTGTCTGCCAGCCCTGCCAGCGCGCGACACGCCATAGATTGGCCAGTCCGGCACTGATGCAGAGACCAGCGGTCACCATACCATAAGGCACAAGGACAAAGGCCAGCAGCGCAACACCCGTCAGCCCCAATACGCCCCCATCCGCGCGGTTGAAGGCGACAGGCAGGCGCGTGGCATTCCGCTTGGCCAGCCAGTTGCGCGTGAAGCTTGGCACGATCCTCCCGCCAATCAGCGCGATCAGCATCAGTACCGCGGCCAGTCCCAACCGCAGGCCATAGCCATCCTGTGCATGGCCAATGGCGGCCTCGATATGGAACAGGCCATTGGACACAGCAAACAGCGCTATCAGCCCCAGAACCGGCAGATTGCGCCAGTTGCGCCCGGTGATGATCTCGCGCGTCAAGAAGGCGATCAATGCCACCGACAAGCCCAGATCCAGCGCCGCCACGACCCATGCAGACCAGCCTCCGCCGATCAGCACCGCCAGACGCCCCAGCAACCACAGGCCCACCAGTCCGGCAAGCGGCCAGCCCACCACAGGCAGACGCCCTGTCCAGTTGGGCACCGCCGTCAGCAAAAAGCCCGCTATGACAGCGGACAGATAGCCGAAGATGAAAGCATGCACATGCCAATCGGTCGGCGCAAAGGCGATGGGCAGCGGATCACGCCCTGCCAGCAGAAAGACCCAAACCACCATCGCAAAAGCGGCCCAGAGACCTGAGAACAGGAAAAACGGCCGAAATCCAAAGCTGAACAGCGCGGGGCCTGTCCAGTCACGGCTTTGTCTGGCCGTCGTTGTCATAACTTCGCGCCTCCTTGCCGCATCTGAATTGATAATAGTCAATTGTATGCGATAGGTAAATGTCAAAGTCGGCGCAATAGTAAGGTTTATTCTTGCAGTGCAGATGCATGTCGCGCGGCTGGGGCGGGGTGGTCTGTTGCTGATCAATGGTCGCTTCAACGAAGTCTGCGCGTTCATCGGCTTTGGCGAAGCACTTCGCCATCGAACCACTCAGCTTGATGGCAGTCCATAGCCGCTTGCCACCTTTTCTGCGCATCTGTGGCTGAAGTGGAAAAGATGGCGGAATGGTAGGGACGCTCCGTGGGGCTGCGGTACGACATATATCAACTGATTGGCGCGGAAGTTTATGGCACCGAACTTGTGCCGTGGCGTTTTTGGGCTGGGCTGCAGTGACGTGTCTGGCGACTGCGCCGCACACAAAAGGTCAATCTGTAGCGTCGCCGAAGGCCATGCCCCCAGTAGCAACCTGCCCGGCAGGGCTGTCGGGATTGCGGGCGTGGGGCGGTGTAACGGCGATGAAATCCTGCCATACCCGACCAGCCTGCAGATCTTCGCGCACGCGCAGGCCGCGCCACTGTGCATAGAGTGCGCCGGCCCTCGGAAGAGCGCGCTGTTCCGGCGACAGCCGTGCAAGAAAGGGGTCTTTCGCTAGTGGCAGGTCATCCAGTAGATCAGCATAAAGCCGGTCCCGTTCCAGCCCTGTCAGCCATTGCGCTGTCCCTGCGATGACGGCGCGATGGGTGCGCGGGGCCAGATATTCGATCAAGGGGTAGTCGTCGGTGTTGACGGGCGCATGCGTGAACAGGCCGGAGGCGGCATTGCCCGCGTAGAATTTCAGGGCGCGGTCAATCAGCACCTCATCGGTCGTATCCTCGCCCGTCATGGCGCGCCATTGGGCAGCCAGCGTTGCAGGGTCCAGCGGTGCAGGGTCATTGCGACCGACCAGCGCCAGGATCGAGCGTTCGGGATAGAGATCGCCGCGCCAGATCGTCACCTCGGGGAAAGCCTGTGCCATCGTATTGGCGATGATCTCGAATTCGCGGCGTGACACCTGATAAAGCGGCATCCATTGCACATAGGCCCCGCCCTCTTTCAGGCGACTGGCCGCAAGGCGGTAGTGTTCGACCGTATAGACATTGCCCACACCTGCGCGCCAGGGCGTGAACAGATCGGCGATGATCATGTCATATGTGGCGGGGGAGCGGGTGAGGCATTGGCGCCCATCCTCGCGGTGGATGGTCACGCGCGGGTCGGTGAAGAGGCCATTGGTGTACGGCTGGAACCACGCTTCCGCGAAATCCACCACATCGGGCAGCAGTTCGCAGACCGTCACGCGGTCGGGGCCTGCAAATAGCCCTGCGCCTGCCGAAATACCCGTGCCCATGCCGAGAAAGAAAATCTCGCGCGGGTCGGGATGGGTCAGCAGCGGAATCATGGTCTGGTTGCGTTCAGGCACCAGCGCGCCAGACCCGCCCAGCGTATAGAAATTGTTGACGCGGATGAATCTCGCATCCCCGCGCTGGACTGTCGCGACATGGGCGGACGGGCCTTCGCGAAAGGCCAGCAGCGTCTCGCCACGGTTCAGGCGGGTCGAGTCCAGCCCCGGCCCGCCTGCCAGCAGGATGACAGCCCCCGCCAAGGCCGCAAACCGCGTGATCCGGGCGGCCCAACCGTCAGTGGGTTGCCACAGCGCCAACACCAGAAACGCGTAGACCGTGCCCATCAGCCACAGACCTTTCCACATGCCGACCAGTGGCAGCAGTACAAAACCCCCTGCCAGCGCCCCGAAAATCGCGCCTGTGGTGTTGACCGCGATCAGCCGTCCCAGCACCGCGCCGGGTGCGCCGCCCCCTTCCATCAGGCGCAGCAGATAGGGCAGCACGGCGCCGAGGATCGTGCCGGGGATCAGCATGGTCAGCACAGCGACGCGCCCGACCTCCCAGACATAGCCTGCGAAATCCGCGCGCCCGCCGAGATAGCCCAAGCCGCCGGTCAGATGGTGGAACAGATGCGGGGTGGCAGCGATCACGGCGCAAGAGGCCAGCAGCAGGCCGGTCAGCACCGCTTCGGGGCGCAGCGCCAGTCGGTTCAGCGCATTGGCCAGCGCCGCGCCCAGCGACAGCGCCACAAGGAACACGGTCAGCACCAGCGCATAGGTATAGACCGAGTTTTGCAGCACTTGCGCGAAGGCACGCGTCCAGATGACTTCGACTGCGAGGGTGGCAAAGCCAGAGGCAAAGGCAATGACCCACAAGCGCGCTGGGATCACGGCGCGGGCGGGGCGCGGCTCAGTGACCATGGGCAGGGCGCGGCGAGCAATGACGATGGCCGAAAGGCCCACGAACAGATCAAACCCGACAGCCAGCAGATAAGCGCCCGAAAACCCCAGCCACATGGGCAGGAAGAACCCGGCCGCCAGCGCCCCCATCGCCCCGCCTGCGGTGTTGAGCGCATAAAGCGCAGACCCCATCCGGCCCAGACTGTCACGCGCCCGAATGACATGCTGGCCCATCAAGGGCAGCGTGCCGCCCATCAGAATGGCCGAGGGCAGCAGGATCGTCGCCGCGACCAGTGCTTTCAGCGCCGTTTCCAGCACCGGGTTGCCGCCGACCAGTGCATAGAGCGTCGGGTAGAGCCGGAAATACACATCGGCGACCAGAAAATGCCCCAAAGCCGTGGCAGCCACGCCAATCTCGACCAGCCCAAAGGCGCGCAAGGGCCGCGCCAGCCGCGCCGAGATGCGCCCGAAAAGCCAGCCACCCAGCGCGATGCCCGCGAAGAAAATCGCAATCGTCAGCGCCGCCGCCTGCGCGGTGGACCCGAAGAGCAGCCCCAATTCGCGTACCCACAGCACCTGATAGATCAGCGCCGCTGCGCCCGACACGGCGAACAGCGCGCCCAGAGCGGGCATCTCGAAGCGGCGGGGCGTGACAGCGCGGGGAAAAGCGTAGGTCATGGTGTGCCTGTTATGATATAACAAAAATGGCGGCAAGTCGCGGCGCAGGCTGGGCGCAATTCCTGCCCACAGCCACAACATTCTGCGATGTTTTGTCGCAGACATATGCTACGCTTCCACTTGCGGGAGCTTCGGAGTTTTGGAGGAGGATCGGATGTTGAAAATACGGATTGGAAAGATCGTAACGGTTGCTTTCTTGATGAGCGCGCCCTTGCCGATTGCGGCCGACGGGACGCAGATGGACGCAGCCCTGATTGAGATGGGGCGCGCCTTGTTCAATGATGTCGGCCTGTCGGGTGAGGGGCTGCATTCCTGTGCGACATGCCATCCTGTGACGATGGATCTGGAAGGGCACACGACAAATAACAGCTATGTCGGGTTGGAAATCGCGCCGCATGGCAGCGAAGGGGCGCGTTCGACACCGACGCTCTGGGGGGCGTATCACCGCAGCCAATGGGGCTGGGCCGGACTGCCGACGATCGAGCAGAACGTGCGCGGGATCATCGTGAACCGGATGCGCGGGCCAGAACCCACCGAGGAACAGATGACCGCGCTTGTGGCCTATATCATGTCGCTGCCCCTGCCCGAGA
>SKGU01000367.1 GCA_007117255.1 Natronohydrobacter sp.
ATGCAAGCTTCACACCGCCAGGCGCAAGCAGATAGGTACATAGTCCGGCTTCGCGCTGATCCGCCTTGTCAATGAGCGCGTCACTCCATCGACGGACGGCAAAGCGGGTGACTTCAACCCCCTGCCCTTCAAGTGCTGCTATTTCACGCCGGATGAACGTGGCCGAAGGCACCGGATAGGTGTTCATCAGATAGCCAATCTTCACTGGCTTTGCTTCACTGTGTTGATGCGCGCGATCTGACAGCCTGAGTCACCTTGTACTGAAACCGGCCGCACCTGTGATTGCGCAACCCGGCTGATCAATACCATCAGCATAAGCCCCGGTAAAGTCGCGGAGCCGAGACTATATTCTTCTCAAAGCACCACAGTTACCAATAGAAGCAGCGCCGCGAACAGCAGCCCTGCGAGCCAGAAACCGGGGCGATTGTAGACAGGCAGGCGGTTTCCGCAATTGCTGCACCATTCCCGGCCAAACCGGTTCTTGTGATGGCATACGGAACAATGGGCAAAACGAAATCTGGTGCGCTTGGGGTCGAAAGACACAAGGCATTCCTTATGGTTTGCGAGAGATAAGCTACGCGAAACAAGCGGGAATCACACTTGCGAACCGTGACACGAAACATTGCCGAGATAAATAGGAATCCAAACTATCAGATTGAAATAATGATGTTTTCTAATGTCGCTTAAATTTTGACACACCGGTCCCACTTCGCCCGGCGCAACCCCAGGTTGCAACAGGCTTGAACAAGAGGTTAATCGGGCAGCCGAGATGTGGTCAGTGCGTCCAGACTTGGCGACGGCTGGTTGCGAAATTTTCGCCATAACCACCAGGACGGATGTTCGCGCGGCGCGCCTTGGGCTGGATGACGTTGTATTCTATCCCATGCGCCTTGGCATAGGCTTCAGCAGCGTCCTGCGATTCGAATCTCAGCTTGACCTGGCTGTCCATATCACCCGAACTGGTCCATCCCATAAGCGGATCGATGCGCCGCGCCTGTGCGGGCGAGAATTCCAATACCCAAAGCTTCGTCTTGGCCGTGCCGGACTGCATGGCGTTGCGGGCGGGACGATAGATGCGTGCGCGCATGGGCACCTCCTTTGAGCATGCCTGCTTATCAAGAAAAATCGCGCGATTGGCAAGAGGAAGCACAGCTTGGGTGCAGACGCATCGAAACCCCGGAAGGAGGGAACGAGGAGTATGACTTCCGGACGCGGTTACGATCCGTCTGCGATAGAAAAGCTAGGTCCGACAGGGCAATGCGGCAAGACTAATCTATATCTGGCATACATGTTTTTTCCGCATGCGGATTAATGCCCGCGTTCAGCCAGCCAAGCCCGCATCCATGCGATTTCTTCGGTCTGTGCCGCAATGATTGCTTGGGCGAGATCGGCCACGTCAGGATCTTGCCCATACTCCAGCACGATCTCGGCCATGACGATTGCGCCCTCATGATGCGGGATCATGCCAGCAATGAAATCGACATCAGCGTTACCTGTGAACTCGATCATCATATCGGCATGCATCGCGTCATTGGCGGCGATGAAAGCCGCTGTCGAAGCAGGCTGATCAGCGCTTTCCTGAGCTGGATTTGCGTGTTCGTGATGGCCGTGACTGCTGTGATCCATCTGCGCAACGGCGTAGCCCCCTGCCCCAAGGGCAAGACCAAGGGCAAGACCGGCGGCAAGTGCTGTGCGTGTCATCGAGTATCCTCCTGAAATCAGGCAAAACCTAGCGGCGTCCAGTAGCTGGATGGGAAATCACGAGCGTGTGAATGCGCGGCGGCGACGCAAAGCGCGCCGCCGCCGGTCCTGATCACTGCTGCTGTGTTATTGGGCATCCGGGCGCGCGACGGCTATTTCCAATGCTGCCATCAATGGATGATCCGGCGAGAGGTTGCCAAAGAGCGTCATCTGGTCTGGCCAGCTTCCGTCTTCGCCACGATTGATGTCGCGCAGCATCTTCGTGCCGCGTGGCGTTCCGTCGGTGATCCACAACTCCATGCCGTGCTCAGGGGTCGAAGCCGTGAACAATGCGCGCCCGTCACCAAGCGAGAGCAAGCTGTCCCCCATGCCGAATCCCGCACCACCTTCCGGACCAGGCCATGTATCGGCCAGCATCCGTGTACCGCGACGTGTGCCATCCGTGATCCATGGCTCAAGACCATGCACACCATCATCGGCCAGGAACAAGGCACGACCATCGCCCAGACCGACAGCGATCTTGTGCCCATAGATACCGGGGTGCGAACTGTCCGGCCCCGGATTGATATCCTGAACCAAACCCGTGCCCGCGCGCGTGCCATCCGTCACCCAGAGCTCTGTGCCGCGCCAACCGTCATTGGCCGCAAAGACAGCTCGGCCGTCACCCATCGGTGTAAACATGCCAGGCCATTCGCCCCACATATCATCAACGCGGTTGATGTTGCGCAGCAGTTGCGTGCCCTCACGCGTGCCATCCGTCACCCATAGTTCGCCACCGCGCCGACCATCGTCCGCCGCGAATACGGCCAGACCATTGCCCAAGGCTGTGATATCCGATGGCCAGCTTGCGCCATCACGGTTGATGTTGCGCACAAGCCCGGTGCCTTCGCGCGTGCCGTCTGTAACCCACAGTTCCATTCCGCGGATGCCGTCCGATGCCGCAAACAGTACCTTGTCATCCAGAAGCTCGAACCCCCAAGGGTGACTGCCGCCCGGTGCAATGGTCCTGATGATGCTTGTACCCTGACGCGTGCCATCCGTGATCCAGACCTGACGCCCCCGAACCGGGTGATCAGCAGCAAATACGGCACGGCCATTGCCGATCGCGGTTATATCGGTGGGCCACGAACTTTCTGGCCCGCCAATATTCTGGACCATGCTGGTGCCCTCGCGCGTGCCGTCCGTCACCCAGAGTTCCGTTCCGCGATCAGGATGATCTGCGCGAAACAGGGCGCGGCCGTCGCCAAGTGCTGTAATCTCAGCGGGCCAGCTGGACCCGCCCCGATAGATGTTCTGCACAAGCTCTGTGCCCTCTTCAGTGCCGTTGGTCACCCATAGCTCAACCCCGGCCCGCGGGTGCTCTGCCCGAAACACGGCAAGGCCATCATTGATGAGGGTGATGTCCTCAGGATGGCTGCCAGCTTCGCCGCGCAACAAATCCGCGACGCGCTGGGTCCCACGCCGCGTGCCATCAGTAATCCAAAGTTCAGTTCCGCGGCGACCATCATCTGCGGAAAAAAGCGCCACAGGGCTAGCTTGCGACACGCTCTCTGCCTGCGCAGGCGTTATGGCGAAGCCCGCAAACAGCGCCGAAGCGACGATCGCAGTACCGTTCAGAAGCTTTTTCGAAATCATCTTTGAACTCCTCAATCCTTGGCAGAAACTGCCGTTGCCGCGCGCGGATTGCGCGATTTGAGTCTCGCTGATCTGTGCGATTTTCGCCATGATCTGGCGCAATTGCGCGCCGCATCGCATTGCGACTGTCACCTGCTGCAGATGCGGCTTCCGATAGGAATGTGACCGGGGGGCAGTTGCATGAAACACGGTTCTGATCTATGGCTTCAGCCCCGAACAGCGCCGCATGCTGATGCCAAGACAGGATAGCCGATGCAAATGCATGAGTATCTCGCCCTGCCCGCCCCACGTAAGGGCGCCAAGGTCAAGAATCTGAAAACCCCGGCTGAACGCTTTGCCCATTCGGTGACCTCACTACTGAATGAACTGGCCGCCGAGGGCTGGGAGTTCTGGCGCAGTGAATGCTTGCCCAGTGACGAACGCAAGGGCCTGACGGGCACCACCGTTGTTCAGAATCATCTGCTTATTTTCCGCCGTCCAAGCGCCGAGGCACTGGCAGAACATCTTGGACAAGCCGAAACCGCACCGGCGCCCGGACCAGCGCGCACAGAACGTGCCGACCCGGTGCTACTGGAACGGTCCGGCGCTGAGCAACCGATCTATGACAACCGCCGCGAACCCATGTTCCGCGCACAAGCATCGGATGACAGCCGCCAGGACTAAGCCTCTGTCAGGTTTGGATATCCAGCGCGAGTGCGTGTATCCGCCCGACAAGGTCTTTGCCCAGGGCCGCGTGAACAGCACGGTGCCGTTCGACCCGGCTGAGCGTTGCCAGTTGCGGTGCGCGGATATGGACGTTGAAATGTGTCTCGCCACCTTCGCGCCATCCACCATGGCCACGATGGCTTTCGCTGTCATCCTCGACGCGCAGCGCTTCTGGCGCGAAAGCTTCGCGCAATCGGGTTTCGATTTCTTCACAAATTCGCATCTGCTCGCTCTCTGCTCTTCAATCCTCTGGAAAATACACATAAACTCTCGCCTCGGTGTCGAAAAGACCACAGATGCCGATATATCCTGAAGCCCCGATACCAGACCAAATTCGCTTGCAAGACCAAGACCAGCCCCAACAGGACGACGCATGGACCGCAAACAGCCTTTCGATTTTGACATTCGCGCCTCAACCGACAAGAAGAAGCGCGCCCGTGGGCGGCGTGGGATGTCGGGCGCGTGGGAAACTTCGGTACGGCAATGCGAACATCCGGGCTGCACCGAGGACGGCAAGTATCGCTGCCCGAAATCGCCGGACCTGCTGAACGAATATCTGTGGTTCTGCAAGGATCATGCGCGCGAATACAACCTGAAATGGAATTACTTCGAGGGCCAGACGGAATCGGAAATGCTTGATGAAATGGAGCGGGACCGCGTCTGGGGGCGGGCCACCAAACCGTTGGGGCGTGATGATGAGCGACTGGCCTGGCAACGGCTTGGGATTGAAGACCCGCATCAGGTTCTAGGGG
>SKGU01000084.1 GCA_007117255.1 Natronohydrobacter sp.
AAAACAACCGCTGTGCCCAGTTGCTTCCACCAAAGCGATGTCGGGTTATCGATGGCGTAGCCGCCGTTGGCGAAATCAATGCTGATCCCCAGCATCATCGGCGTCAGCCCGGCCATGGTCGTTGTGGTGGTCATCAGCACAGGACGAATACGCGCTTCCACGGTGCGGATGATCGCTTCGATCCGGGGCATGATCTTGGCGTAATTCTGATAAGTGTCGATCAACACAATATTGTTGTTCACCACGATCCCGGCCAAAGCCACGATCCCCGTTCCCGTCATGATGACCGAAAAGGTCTGATCCATGACAAGCATCCCAATCAGCACCCCGGCAGAGGACAACACAACCGCCAGAAGCACCAGCACGGAATTGTAGAAACTGTTGAACTGCGTCAGCAGGATCACGAACATCAACCCCAGCGCCGCGCTGAAGGCTACCGTCAGAAACTGCGTGCTTTCTTCCTGATCCTGCTGTTCACCTGTCCATTCCCAACTGATCGAAGCGGGAAGCGGTGTTTCGGCCTCAAGCCATTCGGTCAGCACCTCAATCCGTTCGGTCGCAGTGATGGGAACCTGCCGCCAGCCATTGGCCTCGATCTCGGCCAATGTGTCTGTCGCCAACTGATACGCTGCCGAACCCGGCTCGTTCTCGCGCAGCACAACCTGCGCACGCGGCACGACGCGCATCACGTCGCCAGACCGGTCCACAAGCTGCACCAGGCCTGAACGCACATCAGATTTCACGTCATAAAAACGCTGCTGATCCACACGGTCAATCTGACCGCGCGAGGCTACTGTTTCAGCGCTGATGAAATTCGACAGCGGCACCATGCCGAAACTGGTCTGCACCCGCAACGTATCCAGCGTCGAGAGCAGCCGGTCACTTTCGGGCAGCCGAACGCGAATGTCGATTTCCTCATCCGAGGTGTCAACGCGCATCGTGTCCAGCAAAAGCCCGCGCGTGACAAGCTGAACCATGCCGCCAATTGTCGCCACATCGGCGCCAAAGCGCCCGGCCATTTCAGTATCGACATTGATCTGCCAGTCGATGCCGGGCACAGGGCGCGAATCTTCCAGATCAAACAAACCGTCCTGTGTGCCCATATGGGCGCGCACGATCTCGACCGCCTGTTCCAGCTCATCGAAATCCGTACCCTTCAGGCGCAGATGAACGGGTTTCGCGCTTGCAGGTCCACCAGAGGCGATCAGAAATTCGGTATAGATGCCCGGAAGCTCGGCAAATTGCGCCTCCAACCGCTCAAGAATTGCGGAACCGCGCATTTCCGGTATGCCCTGACGATCACGCCAATGGGCCAGCTCGAACTGGATCTGGCCGATGGAATCACGGGGCGGCCCCTGCCCGGCTGTGTTGGTATTCAACCCACCATCACCTGCAAAGGCAAACACAGACGAAATTCCGGCCTCATCCAGCGCAATCTGTTCAACCTGCCGCACCAATGCATCTTTCTCGGCCAGCGACAGGTTGCCGCGCGCCCGCACATAAATGATGCCCTGCTCTGGTTCTGTCTCGACAAAGAACTCCACGCCGCGATTGTTCTGGCCATAATACTGGAAAACGCCCATCACAAAGGCCACGACTGCCACCACCAGCACCACGGGCATGACCGGATTGCCGACAAACAAACGCGCGACATGGCCAGCGAGGGAATACTGGCGCTCGGCGCGGATACGCTTGGGCTTGCGCTGGGGCGCAACGGCAGCAAAGCTTGTGGAAATTCCGATAGCAGACAGCGCCATCAATGCTGCACCGGGCAGCATCTGGACAACCGATTGCGCCGCTTGCGTGCCGCCTGTCAGATAGCCGGGGTTGATCAGCAGCATTGCCCCCAGAAATAGCCCTGCCACAAAGAACGCCGCCACGGGCAGACGCAGAACCCACGGCAGGCGACGCAGCGCGTCAGTGACATGGCCCAGACTGCGCGCCATGCGTCCCGAAAGCCCACCCATCACAGGCAGGAAAATCAACGCCACGATCAGCGAGGCTGACAGCACAAAAATCAACGTCACGGGCAACATACCCATGAATTCGCCCGCAACCCCCGGCCAGAACAACATGGGCAAGAAGGCGCAAAGCGTCGTTGCGGTCGATGCGATCACCGGCCAGAACATGCGCTGCGCGGCTTTGACATAGGCCTGCATCGGCCCGTCACCTGCCGCAAGTCGCTTGTCGGCATATTCGACGACCACCACGGCCCCATCGACCAGAATCCCCACGGCCAGGATCAGGCCGAACATCACGATATTCGACACGGCCACATCCATAATGCCCAGCAGGATGAAGCACAGCAGGAAGGACGCCGGGATCGCGAACCCCACCAACAGCGCCGATCTGGCCCCCAGCGCGGCAAGCACCACAATCATCACCAGCGCAATGGCGGTCATGACCGAGCCTTCAAGCTGCGTGACCATTTCGCCAGTCTGGATCGAAGTGTCCAACGCCGGTGTGACGCGAATGGCCGCTTGCAATTCTTCTGGCCAGCTGGCGCGCTCTTCTTCGATGGCGGCGCGCACCTGCGCGGTAGAATCGATGGCGTTGAACCCCTTGCGCTTGACAACCTGTATCGCAAGGTTGGTGTCGCCATTGAAACGCGCCGTGCCCGCGCGGTCGGCGAAGGTCAGGCGAATTTCGGCCAGATCGCCCAGCGTGACGACCGAATCACCATTCACCTTGACCGGAAGGCGGTAGATATCTTCAGGGCTGGAAAAGCTGGATGGCACGGTCACGGCGAAAGCGCCAAGATTGCTCTCGACCTCGCCCGCCGCGACAAGCTGGTTATTCTGTGTAACCACCCGGATCAATTCGCCAGCGGTCACGTTATAGGCTTCCAGCCGCAGCGGATCGATCAATACCTCAACCATTTCATCGCGCGCGCCCGCGATTTCGGCTTCCAACACGGAATCCAGCCCTTCGATCCGGGTCTGCAGATCACGGGTGGCGCGCAAGAGCGTGCGTTCGGAAACATCGCCCGACACAGCCACAATGATGATGGGGAATTGCGAAAAGTTGATTTCGGAAATCGAGTAGTTTTGCGCGCCTGTGGGGAATTTACCTTCTGCCCGGCCCATTGCATCACGCACATCGGCCATCGTGGCGGTCTTGTCCCAGCCGAATTCGAATTCCAGCACGGCAGCAGCGAAGCCATCGGCGGAAAAGGCGCTGATGGTTTTCAGACCATCCAGATCCTTCAGCTCGGTTTCCATGGGCTTGACCAGCATGGTCTCACCATCAACCGAGGAAATACCGGGAAAGGGCACCGTGATGATCACGGCGGGCACCTCGATATCCGGCTCACCTTCCTTGGGCAGGCCGACATAGGCCAGCACACCCGCGAACATGACCATGACGATCAGCGCGAAAATCGTTCGCGCGCGCCCGGCTGCCCATGAAACAAGGTTTATCATTCGTCCGCCTGTGCGTTATCGGCCCATGTCACATGCACGCGCGCGCCTTCGCGGGTAAATTCCTGCCCCAGTGTGATGGCGTTCACTTCATCTGGCAACCCGCTGAGCCAGACGCCCTCAGACGTGTCGCGCAAAATATCTGCAGGAAGGAAGCCGACCAGCCCGTCTTCGTCCACAACGCGCAGGCCCAGCCTGCCCGCATCGTTCAGGGTCAGCGCCGAGCCGGGTAGCAGATGGCCCGTCTGTTCCTGACCCTGCACCAGAATATCAGCGCTTTGCCCGTCGCGTATCTGCCCGTCCGGGTTGGGGATTGTGACATCAACGCGGAAGGTCCGGGTCTGCGGATCGGCAGACCGCGCGATAAAACTGACCGTGCCCATTACCTCACGCCCTGAGGCCAACCGCGCCCCGGCAGGCGCGCCGGTCACCAACTGGTCGACCTGTGCTTCGGTGGCAAACCCCACCAGCTTGATCGGGTCCATCTGAATCAGTGTTGCGCATAGCGCGCCTGGCTGTAGCAAACTGCCCAATTCGGCAGTGTCGGTTTCCAGAAGGCCATCAAAGGGCGCATGCATCACCAGCCGCGCCATTTCTTCCACTGCGCGATCTACGCCGGCCTGCGCTGATTGAAGTGCTGCGCGTGCATTTGCCAGCCGGACATCGCTGGCAAAGCCGGATTCGGACAAGCCAGAGGCCGCACGGAAATTGATTTCTGCCTCGCTTAGCCGTGCTTGCGCTTCATCCAGCACGGCTTTGCGCACGCCGGGGGCAACTTCGCATAGCGGATCACCAGCACTGACCGAAATGCCGCGGCGCAGAGGATCGGAAATAACCAGCCCGGAAGTCTCTGAGCGGATTTCAACCTGGCGCATTGCTTCCGTGCGCCCGCGCAGGATCACGCTGCTTGCGACCGGTTGAGCCTGCGAGCGCTTAGCCACCACGCGAACCAATGGCGCATCAGGAGTGCCAGCCTCCTCTTGAGCCGTTTCGTCAGTGACCACACCGGCAAAGCTCAGAAGCGTGCTGCGCTCCAGAACCGCAAGATAAAGTGTGAAGGAGACTGTCAGCGCAGTCACCAGGGGGAAAATCCGCATCCAGAATACTCCAATTCCACGCCGCGCCGCGTCATTTAAACCTGTTACGCTAAACTGACCAGTTCAGATTAGTTTTGCACGCGCAGAAAAGCAAGCAATGTTTATCGCCTTAACATAAATCCGTCACAGAAGCTTCATTTCGCCATTCTGCGAAACTCTGCCAGCAGGGCTTGGCAATAAGGCCACCTTCGCGTTAAGAGATAGCGGGTTTTGACAGAGGTGCCGTGTGAGCAATCCTGACAGTTTCATCAATGAGGTGACAGA
>SKGU01000191.1 GCA_007117255.1 Natronohydrobacter sp.
CCTGTTCAAGCGAGGTCGGATGCACCGTAACACGGGAGATTGATACCGAGTGGCTGCAGAAATCTGATCAACCTAAACTGTCGATCATCCTGCCGCGACAGGCACGGAATTTCTCTTTTATCTGCAAAAGTTTCCGTATCGAAACCCTGTGATCTGTTTGACATCGCGTCATTTATGGAAATAGCCTAACGTCAGTCTTTTACGGGAGCAGGAGCAGTGTTGGGCGGGGTTGCAGAATTTGCAGTAACTGGCGACTTCGGAACGGATGTATTCCGACGAGTTGATGACGCTAACCAGCGCCGGTATCGCTATGAATGCGTGGCAACCATACGCGAAGACAGCGGCGTCGTCACAGCACATAGCGATTTTGCTCGCAAACACCCCGACAAGGTGCAAAGCGCAATCGACAGGTTCCGCAGCACAGCGTTTTTGCATCAGCCTATCAATCTCGGAAATCCCGCCAGCTATCCGTCAGCCACAGATGTCATGCGCCCGCTGGAGCTGTTTGTGTATTTGGACTTTTTCCGGATGTGGCAGATTGCGGAGCAGGAAATCGTTCGGATGTCTGATCTTGCCCGATCCGGGGACGTATGCACGGGACCAGAAATATCTGCGGTGCTACGATTGATGTTGGATTTCAATCAGATCCTGCGCGCGCAAACGCTGATAACTGCCTTCATGCCCCGACTTCGCCATGCCGCACAGACCGGCAAGGACGACAAATGGCAGAATACCGGCTTTTCACTGCGCATGATCGGTGATCTTGAATTCCGCGCCGGGCGCCCTGCCGAAGCACTCGAAGCCTATGAGCTTGCCATCCTGCTTGGCGACAACCCGCACAGGCGCGGGCTGGCAATTCAAGCCGCCTTTGCAGCACAGAAACAGCATGAAACCATTGCGCATCTTGAGGCGTATGAAGATCGGTGGCCCTTGCCCCAACCGCTTGCTGAAATCCGCCGCACCGTCGCCCAGCGCGACACTGGAGCATGAATTGACCAACACATTACGCGAAAACTGCGCCGATATCCTTTGTATCGGCACTCAAAAATCCTCGACCAGTTGGCTGCATCATGTACTTAATGCACATCCGCAGACAGCCGCTTTTCCGAATATGGCCCCAATCACCTCGACAAATAAAGAGGCGCATTTCTGGGACTGGAATCACAAACGCGGATTAGACTGGTATCGCGAATTGATGACACCTTCTGACCCTTCGCTGTTATCGATGGATTTCACGCCAGAATACTCGATGCTTTCGGATGAAAAGATTGCCGAGTGCAAGAGCGTAAACCCAACAGCAAAGGTGGTTTACGTTTTGCGCGATCCGTTGGCCCGCGCAGTCTCAGCCTTGCGCATGCATATGCTATGGCGAGTGCGCAAGAGCGGGGAAACAGATGTCGAGATCAAATTCGACGACGACTTGCTGGCCTTGATCCAACATGCACGGATTATCGACATGGGCTCTTACGTGGCCAATTATCAGCGTTGGGCCAAGCATTATGACAACATTCTGGTCCTGAATTATGAGGATATCATTAATGACCCTGAAGGCATAGTCGCGCGGCTTTACGCTCATGTCGGGTTGAGCATTGACACCATGAACGACGAGGATCGTGCGGAATTCGACAAGCGCATGCAAAAACGGGTCTGGGCCAGTGTCCCTTATCCAATTCACAAGGAAACCGCGTATTTCCTGCATGGGTTGCTCTGGCCCAAGCGGCAGGCTGCAGAGAATTTCTTTGATTTTGCATTCAACGAGTACCGCGATGTCCTGTCTGCCGCGATCTGATCGACCGAAACGCTGATGCCGGACCGGGATGCGCCGTTCCCTGATCTTGAGCGCCAGCTCTGGCGCGGCGCAATATCGGATCAAGACGCACCACAGCGCGCGTTGATCGAAGCGCTGGACGCCGGGGCCACTTATCAGACAATTCTGCAAGGTCTGCGCAAGTTGTGGCGCGTGGCGCTTCCGGGTCATGACATCGCCACACGTGCCAGAACGCGCTGGCCTGCCTCGATCGACATGGCGCTTCTTGCTCTGGACTTTGCACCGTCCGATCATCATCTGGATGCCCTTTCGCATCTTGCCGCTTGTGTCTCAAAGGGCAACAGGCGGCGCGCGGCGCTTGCCAATGCATATTTACGACTGAACAGCCCTGATAAGGCCCGCACAGCACTTGCACAAATTGACCCACACTCGCCTAGTGCCGCCGATGATGCGCAACGTCGCTTCGAGCTGGCACTTGCTGATGGTGATTTCGATGCGGCGCGCAGGGATATCACCTGGCTTGAAACGCATAACTTCAAGACGGATACCGCCGCGATGTTGCTCACACTGACATATCGTCAGCACGGCGCGGCTGCATTTGTGACAGCCCTTGAACAGACCCGCGACACGGACGCGCAGTTTCATGCGCAGATGTTCGAAATTTGCCTGCAAGAAGGCGACTATGCCCGCGCATCTGCGGCTTTGGCGCATTGGCAGGCGGCGAGCGACGCAAACAATCCAGCGCTTAACCGCGCGCACTGTCGTTTTGCACTGGCACGCGGCGATACGCAGGCCGCCATTGCCATGATGGTGGCGCGACTGGATTCAGAGCGCCCATGGATGTGGTCCAGTGTGGATCATCTGCAATGGCTGCGTGCCGGGTTGGCCGATCAGTCGAAGCCTGCGGCCTTGTGGGACCACACAGAACGAGCGCTGCGCTTGCACCCTCGCCATGACGGGCTGGCACATATCGCCGGGCTGGTGCGCGAAGCGGCCGAGGACTGGCGCGCGTTGGAACCTGCCGTGCAATCCTTCCCCGATACAGTCGAACGGGCACTGTTGCGCGCACGGGCTGCGTTGCGCATGGGACTGAACGGCCGAGCGCTGGGTATCGCCAGGAGAGGACGCCAGACAGGTGATGCGCCGCGTGTGCAGCTCCTGCGCGCAGGAGCGTTTATCAGCGCAGGACGCCCCGGCGCGGCACAAGCCGCACTACAATCGGCACGCGCCTTGACACGCGATGCGGTTCAGCGCGCCGACATTACTATGCTGGAGGTGGAAATCGCGATAGCGCAGGGAAAGTCAACGCGTGCGTCCTCGGCCTTGAGCGCACTCGAAGATGCCTTTCCTGATAGGATGGCACTCTGGCTGACCAAGGCGCGCCTTGCCTTTCGGGCCGGAGAATTCGACGCAGCGGCGCGCAGCCTCGCCCGGTTCAACGCCCTGAAAGCCATACAAATCGGCAAGATCCCAGCACAAGATCTGCGTGACCGGATGATTGACGATGCCAGAAACGCCGCTGCCGGTTTTACGGACGCGTTCAAGCCGGATCTGCCCGTCAGTGTGACCATCGCAAAGATGGGCCTGACACGCATTTCGGCATCACCAGCATTGTCCGCCTGCCTGATGGCGCGCGCTCAAACTCAGGGAAAGCTACCATTTCGGCCCGCACCGGATGCAAATATCCCCAGACAGATCGCACATTACTGGCAAGGACCGGAAAGCCCGGCTCTGGCACGCGCCAAGGCACGCTGGCACAGTTTGCACCCGGAATTCCAACTACGCTGTTTCGATGCACAGAAAGCAGTTGCATGGCTTTCGGCGCATTATGACCTCTCCATGGTCAAGCGCTTCACAGAACTTACCCAACCCGCCGCTCGCGCTGATCTGTTCCGGCTTTGCTGGATCGTGCAATCTGGCGGCATATTTGCCGATCTAGATGAATACCCTCGTATCCCGGTGACACCATGGCTGACAGACGCGCACGCAGTCTTTTGTCTCGAACACGGCTTTGGAACGATTGCCAACAATTTTATTGCTGCGGAGGCAGGCCATCCCATCTGCAAACAGGCACTACGATTTGTCTGCAATGCCCTAGATCAGACCAGCGCGCCCTATCCATGGTGGCATAGCGGGCCCGCGCAATGGACCCGCGCGGTCATCGCATACCGCTTCGATGGCGATCATGAGGGCCTGCGAATCCTGACACAAACCGACTATGATCGCCTTGTCGCAACGAACCTTCCATACCCGCACAAACGCAGCCCCGAGCATTGGCGCGGATAACTTTGGAAAGATGGAACACCCTATGACTGCGGATGACATAATCGCCCATTTTTCGTTAATGCCCCACCCGGAAGGGGGATGGTATCGTCAGACTTGGGTTGCAGCAGCTAATGACGGGGAAAGGCCTGCCGGAACAGCAATTCTGTTCTTGCTCAAAGCCGGAGAAAGCAGCCATTGGCACCGTGTTGATGCAGATGAGATCTGGCACTTTCATTCAGGCGCTGCGCTAGAATTGCGCCACGCGGCAACCATTGCAGGACCTGCACATCGCGACACCCTTGGCCCTGATATTTCGCAGGGGCATAAACCGCAACTCGTTATCCCCAAGCAACACTGGCAAGCGGCCCGGTCGCTTGGGGAATGGACATTTGTCGGGTGTACCGTTTCACCGGGATTTCAGTTTTCTGGCTTCGAACTTGCCCCACCCGGTTTCGACATTCCCCAACTATCAGCTTGATGCACAACTCTACATCAAGGCAGGTCGTTATCTAGTTTATACATTGGTTCAGATCAGCCCTTGACGCCTTCACGCACCTGGACTAAACGGCGCATGCTTGTGGCGGAGTAGCTCAGTTGGTTAGAGCAGCGGAATCATAATCCGCGTGTCGGGGGTTCAAGTCCCTCCTCCGCTACCAATATAAATTCCTGAAATCGGTAGGCTCTGGCAGGTCTTTCTATTTTTGAACCCCGACCAACCATTGGGGGTTCTAG
>SKGU01000041.1 GCA_007117255.1 Natronohydrobacter sp.
ATGATGAAGGGCACAAAGAACGCCCATGCATAGGGGTAAACCTCCATCACCGGGCGCACGATGCCCATCGACCACGATTCCAGCGTCATGATCTGGAACAGTGAATAGGCCGAATTGCCCAGATCCCCGAACCATTCGGGAAAGCTGTTTCTGAACAGCGTCGTCGCCATGACCGCGCCGATATAGAACAGCATCCCCATCAGCAGGAACACCGATCCCATCCCTGGAAGCGCCTTGATGAACCCTTCGACCACGCGCCGCAGGTTGGGACTGACCGAGACCACCCGCAACAGACGCAGGATGCGCAGCGCGCGCAGCACGCTGAAGCTTTGCGCGCCGGGCACAAGCGATATGCCCACGATCAGGAAATCGAAAATATTCCAGCCCGACCGCCAGAACTGCCCGCGCTGGGCATGGAATTTCAGCAGCAACTCCAGCACGAAGATGGACAGACACAGCTTGTCCAGCCCGATGATCAGCGGACCTGCCGCATTCATCAGTGTGCGTGATGTCTCAAGCCCCAACAACAGCGCATTGAAAACGATCACACCAAGGATACCGTTGCGCACCCAGGATCGGTCCAGAAAAGCGGCGGTCTGTTCACGGCTGAGCATCATATCCCTCACATGCATCTTACGGGCCGCATATGCTATCTCGTGAGTTGCGCTGCAAGCTCCACATGCGGCGAGAAGCGGAATTGATCCACCATCTGCACCCAATCCAGCCGGAAGCCCGCCGCGATGAGCAATTTCGCATCGCGCGCGAAGCTCGCCGGGTTGCATGAGACTGCGGCGATCCGGCGGATGCCCGATGCCGCAAGCGCCCGCGTCTGCGCCTCTGCCCCTGCGCGGGGCGGGTCGATCACGGCGGCTTCGAATCTCGTCAGGTCTTCGGGCAGCAGCGGGTTGCGAAACAGATCGCGGACTTCATGCGTGACGCGCTTCAATCCGCTTCCCTGCCGCCAGCCCTGATCCAGCGCGGTCAGCATGGATGCCTCGCCCTCGACCGCGTGGATTTCCGCATAAACGGAAAGCGGCAGGGCAAAGGTGCCACAACCCGCGAACAGGTCCACGATATGCGTGGCATCGCCCACAACCTCTGTCACAGCCGCTTGCAAGGCCGCTTCCGCGGGTTTGGTCGCCTGCAAAAACGCTCCGGGCGGTGGTGTCACCTGCGCCGGGCCAATCTGGTGAAAGGGGGGGTGGGCCTGCGCGATCACCTCGCCCGCCCAAGCCAGCCGCGCCAGCCCTGACTGGCCCGCCCATTGGCCCAGTTCCGCCCAAAGCGCGCCATCAGGCGCTTTACCCCCTGTCACGGCCAGATCAAGCCCGGCATCCGAACGCGTCAGCGACAGCGAAAGCTCCGCCTTGCGCGACCCGAAGCGCGTGGTCAGATCTTCCAGCAACGGCAGCGCGGCAATCAGGTCGGGATGCAGTATGCGGCACTCCGGCACTGGGGTAATCACATCTGATGCACGCGCATGAAAGCCGACCAGCGCGCCTTTCTTCAGCCGCCGCCCGGAAAACACCGCACGCCTGCGACTGGACAGGGGCGAGACATGGGGCGCGCGAAAAGGGGCATTTATGCCATGTGCCGCCAGCGCTGTGCGGATAACGCTTTCTTTCCAATCCGTTACAAAATCCTCTGTCGCGTGTTGCACCGCACAGCCGCCACAACCCCGGTAATGCGGGCAGGCGGGTCTGATGCGCTGATCAGAGGGTGTCAGGATGCGCGGCGCATCCATCCGACCTGCAACGATATCGCCTTCGACCACTTCGCCCGGCAGCGTGCGCGGCACAAAAAACGGCCCTTCGGCAATGCCATCGCCCTGATGGCCCAGACGTGTGATCGTGACTTCCATCACAGCGCCCGCGCTGGTGAAAACGCATACCCTTCGGGCGAAAGGATCGTTGCCTCGCGCAGCCCATGCGGTTTGTCACGCGGGGCTTCCAGCACCATGACGGGGTTGGCGCGCGCCACGGCTTCATCCGGGTCGATCCCGAACAGATAAATTTGCGCTCCGCCCCCGCGCGGGGCGGATTCGGGCACAAGCCCCAGCAGCGGATGCGCGCCAAATGTGCCGTCAGAGTGTAACTGCAAGATCATTCCATCATGTTCGATGATGGCGAAATCACTGCTTAACCGATATACGCGCAAGCCGAAAACCTCGCTCAGAAACGCCGCCATGCCACGCACATCACGGCACAGCAGGTTCATTCCCATCGCCCTCAAAACGCGCCCGAAGGCAGTAGGCGAAATCGTCTCGTAGTCGGTCACGCGCCTGTCGCCTCTTCCTCATCAAACTGCAAAAAGCCGCCCGATTGCCGCGCCCAGAAGCGCGCATAAGTGCCGCCCTGCGCTAAAAGTTCATCATGCGTGCCTTGCTCGATGATATGGCCATCGTCAAGCACGATGATCCGGTCGAGTTTCGCAATGGTCGACAGCCGATGCGCAATCGCCAGAACGGTCTTGCCCTCCATCAACGGTTCAAGCGCGTCCTGCACGGCCGCCTCAACTTCGGAATCCAGCGCCGATGTCGCCTCGTCCAGCACCAGAATCGGTGCGTTCTTCAGGAATGCCCGCGCAAGCGCGATCCGCTGGCGCTGTCCGCCCGACAGCCGCACACCGCGTTCGCCGAGATGCGCCGCATAGCCGCGCCGCCCCTCATGATCGACCAGATCCTGAATGAAATCATGCGCTTCCGCCGCGCGCGCCGCCGCTTCCACTTCGGCGCGCGTCGCATCTGGCCGCCCATAGCGGATATTCTCATAGGCCGAGCGGTTGAACATCGCCGTTTCCTGCGTGACCATGGCGATATTGCGCCGCAGGCTTTCCTGCGTGACCTCGCGGACATCCTGCCCGTCAATCGTGATGCGTCCGGCTTCGACATCATAAAGCCGCAACAGCAGCGCCACGAGCGTCGATTTCCCCGCCCCTGATGCGCCCACAATGCCGATTTTCTCGCCCGGTGTCAGATGCAGGTTCAGCCCCTCGACCCCGCCGCTTTGCCGTCCATAGGCGAAACTCACATCGTCAAAGCGCAGATCGCCCGTGACGCGCCCAAGCTCGACCGCACCCGGTGCATCTGTCAGCGTGACCGGGCGGGTCAGGGTTTTCATTCCGTCCTCGACTTCGCCCAGATTGCCGTAAATCGCCATCAGAACGAAGCTGACCCAGCCAGTCATCTGTGCAATGCGGATTGCCACTGCACCCGCCGCCGCAATCGCCCCCGGCGTGGCTTGCCCCAGCGTCCACAGCCACAGCGTGCCCCCGATCAGCAGCACCGGCAGGACGCCTGCGACCACCATCAACCACAGCCGAAACCACGCCTGCACCTCGCCAAATTCAATCGCACGGTCGCGGAACACACCCATCGCATTCAGCGCGGCGCGGTCTTCGAAATCGGAATGCGCAAACAGTTTCACTGTTTTGATATTGGTGATCGTATCCACCACCTGCCCGCTGACCTGCGCGCGCGCGCCTGCCCGCGCACCCGACCGCGCCCGCACTTGCGGCAGAAAATGCCGGATCAGCGCCAGATAGAAGACCAGCCAGACCAGAAGCGCCAGCGCGATGCGCGTGTCGATGGTCAGAAGCAGGATCACCGACCCAAGGATCGACGCCAGCGCAAACGCCATCGTATTGATCGCTTCATTCGCCACATCGGTCAGCGCGCGTGCCGTCTGCATCTGCTTTTGCGCGATCCGGCCCGCGAAATCATTGTCGAAATAGGTCACAGGCTGGCCCAGCGTCCAGCGATTGAGCCGCGATTGCACCAGCACAAAGACATTCGGTTGCACGACAATGCTGTTTGCTGCTGATGAAATGCCAAAGGCCAAGGGGCGCAGCACCACAAAAAAAGCCACGAAACTGACCACAAGCCACAGATGCTGTGTGAAAAACCCGACCGGCCCGGCCTCGACCGCCGCATCAATGATCAGACCCAGCAGCAGCGCAGAAATCACCTCGGTTGTGCCGACGATGGCAGAAATCACGGCGGCGATCATCAGAACCGGCCACGCACCCCGCACAGACCACAGCATGAAAGCCCAAAGCGTCTTTGGCGGCGCGCTTGGTGCGGGTTGAAACGCATCAATCAAGCCCGCCAGACGCTGCGCCCGGCCTGAATGTGTCGTCTGTTGTTCTGGTTCGGTTTTCTGTAACACGCGGTCCCCACTCTCGCCCATGATATAGGCGCAGAGCCGCGCGAAAGCCAGTCAGGCCAGCAGGGCTTCGCGGCTCAGGCGGAAATCCGACGCGATCCAGCGTGCTTCCAGCTCTTTCAGCTTCGCGCCCAGTTCAGGGCCTTGCAAATGCGGCAGATCGCGCGCGCGCAAGGGGAAAGTGGCCTCTGCCCCGCGCGCAAGCTCTGCCTGCCAATCCGCAGGCAAAGGCATTTCCAGCAAGGCTGCGCGGGCCAGCGCAATATCTGCGCCAAGCTCTGCACCCAGCTGATAGCCCAGTTCCGCCCAAGGCCGCATCGTGCCCAAGGCGGCACGCGCCTTTTCCCATGCGCGGCTTTCCTGGCGGGTCAGGCGCAACCGTTCCACGTCACCGCCCAGCACCAGTAGCCGCCGCAACCAGCGCGGAGCGAACCCCGCTTCCAGATGCACCAGCGGGGCCATCGCGCGCGCATCCGCGCCCGGCAGCACATGCCCAAGAACCCCCGCCTGTGCCATTGCGGCGACAGCCGGCGCAGGGTCTGGGGCAGCCAGAAGCTTGCGGATTTCGGCCCCGATCCGTTCCGCCGA
>SKGU01000063.1 GCA_007117255.1 Natronohydrobacter sp.
GGGCGATTTCGATGGTGACGATTTCTTCCTTGGCCGCGCGCAGGATCGCAAGCGCGCGGTGGGCGGGGATCGTGGCCCATTTCTCGCGGTGATCGAAATAATCCGAGAACTTTGCGCCAGCCTCTTCCTTGCCCTTGATCACACGGGCCGCAATAAACGCTTCCTTGCGCATGAAATCACGCAAACGACCCAGAAGATCGGCATTCTCACTCAGGGTTTCGGTCAGGATATCGCGCGCCCCGTCAAGCGCGGCTTTCACATCCGGTATTTTATCATTCACGAATTCAGCGGCCAGAGCTTCTGGCGCCGTGTTGCGATTGTCCAGAATGCGCTGCAACAACGGCTCAAGCCCGTTTTCGCGCGCGATCATCGCCTTGGTGCGCCGTTTCGGTTTATAAGGCAGGTATATATCTTCCAGCGCCGCCTTGGTTTCTGCCCCGGCAATGCTGCGCGCCAGCGCGTCATTCATCTTGCCTTGTTCGGTGATGGATTTCACGATTGCAGCGCGCCGTGTGTCCAGTTCGCGCAGATAGGCCAGCCGGTCGGCCAATGTCCGCAGTTGCGTGTCATCCAGCCCGCCTGTGACTTCCTTGCGGTAGCGCGCGATGAACGGCACTGTCGCGCCCCCGTCGAGAAGCGCCACAGCCGATGCGACCTGCGTGGGCGCGGCGCTGATTTCGGTGGCGATCATGCGGGCGATGCGGGCAGAACTGTCTGTCACGTCTTTATTCCTTCGGGTGTCGGGATAAGCTGGTTGTGCCCCAGTCGCACGCAAGCGGCAAGGGGGATTGGTATGTGCTGTCGATCAGCCAGAATAGCCGCCCGTCTGATACCAGCGCCATGCATCCGCGATCATCTGATCCAGCGTGGAGTGGTTCGCGCGCCATCCCAGCTCCTCTTCGGCCCTGCGGCTGCCCGACACCAGAATTGCTGCATCCCCCTCGCGACGCGGGCCAAAGACATACGGTACGTTTTGCCCGGTTGCTTCGGGAAAGCGTGCCAACACCTCCGCCACTGAAAACCCTGTCCCCGTGCCAAGGTTAAACACGCGGCTGCCGCGCCCGGCGCGCAGCCAGTCCAAACCCAGAATGTGGGCTGCAACCAAATCGATCACATGCACATAGTCACGAATGCAGGTGCCGTCCGGCGTCTGGTAGTCCTGCCCATGTATCGTCAATGCCTCGCGCGCGCCTGCTGCGGCTTCGATCATCGCCGGGATAAGATGCGTTTCAGGTTGGTGCCATTCGCCGATTTCGGCTTCCGGGTCTGCGCCTGCGACGTTGAAATAACGGAAGATCACCGAATTCAGCCCGTGACTTACGCCGAAATCGGCAAGCATTTCTTCGATGGCGCGTTTCGAGCTGCCATAGGCATTGAGTGGGTGCTGTGCGCTGGTTTCCGTCAGGATCACGCCGTCCTGATCGCCATAAGTGGCGCAAGTGGAAGAAAATACCATGTCCCGGCAGCCTACGTCCAGCATCGCCTCGATCAGATTGAGCGTCCCGGTCATGTTGTTGCGCCAGTAGCGACCGGGATCGCGTGTGGCTTCGCCGACCTGACTAAGCGCGGCGAAATGCAGTACGGCGACCGGTTTGTATTCAGCGAAGGTTGCGGCAAGTGCAGCGCGGTCCAGCAGATCGCCCTGCACAAGCGGACCAAATTTCACGGCCCCCGCCCAGCCTGTCGACAGATTGTCATAAGTTACAGGCACATACCCCGCCCGCGCCAGCAGTTTGCAGGTGTGCGATCCGATATACCCGGCCCCGCCTGTGACCAGTACAGGCAAGGGTGGTGACGCCTCGGCGGTTTCGGTCATGAGCGCTTACCGGTTTTCCTTGGTGTGGCCATCGCCATCAATTCTGCCTGCCAGATAGTGAACAAGACGCGCACTATAGGCTGGATCACGCAAGGCGAAATCAACGATGGCGGTCAGATAGCCGAATTTGTCACCGCAATCATAGCGTGTAGATGGGTTCAGGATGGCTGACACCTTGCCCTGTGAGGCCAGCAGATCAATCGCATCGGCAAGCTGAATCTCACCGCCTGCACCGGGCTTGAGATTGCGCAAGATGTCGAAAACTTCCGACGTGAACACATAACGCCCGAAGGATGCCATATTCGAGGGTGCGTCTTCCTGCTTTGGCTTCTCGACCAATCCCTTTACATGGATCAGCCCGTTTTCGTCCTGCGTCCCGCCCTTGAGTATCCCGTATTTCGAAACGTCCTGTGGCTCGACCTCTGACACAGAAAGGATTGCGTGTCCTGCTTTGGTGAAGGCTTCCACCAGAGACGATGTTGGCAATATGGGGCCGTGCATCAGGTCATCGGCCAGCAACACCGCGAATGGTTCATTGCCCACGGCAGGCGCGGCACATAGTACCGCATGCCCAAGACCCAGCGGTTCCGGCTGGCGCACAAAGATGCAGGACACGCCCTGGGGCACGATGTTGCGCACCATATCGCGCAACTCAGGCTTGCCCTTGGAAAGAAGCTGGTTTTCCAATTCCAGATTTGTGTCGAAATGATCACCCACCGCGCGCTTGTTGCGACCGGTCACGAAGATCAATTCGGTGATTCCGGCGTCAATGGCCTCTTCGACCGCGAATTGCACTATGGGTTTGTCTATGATCGGAAGTAATTCCTTCGGCATGGCCTTGGTGGCTGGTAGAAAACGGGTGCCAAACCCGGCGACAGGAAAAACGGCTTTTGTGATTTTGGGCATGGGCTCACTTCGCGGGCTTGATGTGACTTGATGGCTGAATATGCGGTTCGCTTTTTATATTTACGGCCTACAGGCTGTCAGTGTGCGTTTCAACCCTAGGGTAGCATGTCTGGTCATGTGTCAGCTTATTGATTTCAAAGACCTGATCGCCGGGCGCCGCGGATATTGAGTGTTTCGCGTAAGTGCTGCGATCTTGCGCTGGAAAGGTTAAAACAATCTCACAATGCAAGGCATGGCATTCCGATTTAACCGCCAGTTAAAGGCGCGCAGCAGCCTGCAACTGTCCCTCAAGTCGCGCATGCTCCTTTGATTTGTAGATTGGTTTGAACGCTTGGAATTCAGGGTTGGACGCGAAATGCTACGATCCAGCTTTCTGAAAGGCGGGACCAGAGCTTTCGCACAGGTCTTCATTAATGCCGCGTCAGTTGGTGACCATCGCCTGCATGTCGAAAATGGGTAGTAGAATCGCCAGAACGATCACCAGCACCACTGCCCCGACCATCACCATCGACAGCGGTTCCAGTAATGTACTCAGGCGCTTGCGCTCGGTCTTCAGCCAGGTTTCGGCCAGCGTTGCCGCGCGCGCGCTCATAGCGCCAAGCTTGGCTGATGCTTCGCCCGCTTCCAGCAATTGCCGCGCGACGGGGTGCAGGAAATCCAGCCCCGACAGCGCGCGCGACAGGCTGTCGCCCCGGTTTAGCGCCTCGACGGCCGCGAGCGCCTGGTCCTGATGCGACCTGACCGCCAGCACAGCGCTGGCATGGTTCAACGCTTCTGGCAGGGGCAGGCGGCTATTGATGACAAGTGTCAGCGTGCGCAGGTATTGCGCAGCAGCTTCCATCCGCATGAATCGTCCGATCAGAGGGACCCTTAGAAGAAAACTGTCACGCCGTGCGCGCCATGACGGAATGCGCGCGGCCGCGATCACGAGCGTAACCAGACCCGCAAAAACTGCCACAATCACCGGCCATTGTGTGCGCACCAGATCGACAAGCCCCAGCACAAACAGCGTAAGCTCCGGCAGTGGCTGGCCAGAAGCCTCGAACATTCCCACGATTTCAGGTGCGACCGTGACCATCAGAACGGCACAGACCGCAATCGCCATGACGCTGACAAAGGCCGGGTAAAGCAATGCGGTCGCGATCTGCGCACGATCGCTGAGCAGTGAGTCCAGATAATCCGCCAGCGTGGTCACGACAGTAGCCATTTCGCCCGACTGTTCTGCCGCACGCAGAGCCGCCACATACCAGGTGGGAATGTCGCGACTGGCATCTGCCATTGCGCGCGACAATGGAGCGCCTTCAAGCAGCGCAGCGCGTGCTTGCGCGGCGAGTGTCTGGATTTGTTTGTCAGGGGCCGAGGACTGCACTGCCGCGAGAGCATCATCTGCTGCCAGTCCGGCGGTGAGCAGGACGGCCAGTTGCCTTGTGAAGACCGACAGCATGTCACGGCTGATCCGTCCTTTGCGCCATCCTGATCCCTGCGATCTGCCTGCGAAAGCACTGGGCGGTTGGATGTCGATATCACCCGGCAAAAGCCCCAGCGCGCTGATCCGCTGCGAGGCATCACGCGCATCATCTGCCACGATGACACCGCGCTTCTCGCGGCCCTGTGGCGTATAGGCCGTATAAGCAAAGGTCTTCACGCGTCCTGCCCGATCACGCGCGCGAGTTCCGCAAGACTGGTTATTCCCGTGGCGACCTTAGCCAGACCCAGCCGATACAGCCCCGCTGCGGCTTCGGGGCTGGTGGTGCGCAGGCGGTTGCGCAATTGGTATTCAGATTCGCCTGCGTCGATACCTTCGCGCAGGGTGTCGGTGATCTCAATAATATCGAACACGCCCACGCGTCCGGCATAGCCTGTTCCTGCGCAACTGGGACAAGGGTTGGCGAGCATGCGCGTGCCGGCTTCGCCCGGCGCGTGGCGCAATGCTTCGGGTACGGGCAGACCCTGCGCGCAAAACATCGCGCGCTGAGCCTCAGTTGCAGGCATGGTCTGTGCGCAGTCTGGACAAAGTCTGCGCAAAAGGCGCTGCGCGATCACGCCACGCAGCGTGGCCGAGACCAGATAATTCTCGACCCCCAATTCACGCAGGCGCACAACCGTGGCCAGCGGGTTATTGGCATGGACCGAGGAAAAGACCAGATGCCCGGTCAAGGCGGCTTCTGCGGCAACCTGCGCCGTCTCGCCATCACGGATCTCGCCCACAAGGATCACATCCGGGTCTTGCCGCAGCACAGAACGCAGACCGCGCGCGAAGGTCATACCGATTTCGCTATTGACCTGACATTGCGAAATGCCCGGCAATTCGTATTCGATTGGATCTTCAACCGTCAGGATATTCCGCTGCCGCCGGTCGGCCAGTTGCAACAGTGAATAAAGCGTTGTTGTCTTGCCGCTACCAGTCGGGCCGGTGGCAAGAATGATCCCGTTCGGGCAGGCCGCCAGCCGGTGCAGCAGGGCCTGCTTGTCCGGGTCCAGCCCCAGATCCTCTGGGGCCAGCAATCCACCTGAACGGTCCAGCAAACGCAGCACTACCCGTTCGCCATGCGGGCCGGGCAGGGTGGATATGCGCACATCGACGGCTTTCCCACCCAACCGCAGGGCGATGCGGCCGTCCTGTGGCAGGCGCGTTTCCGCAATATCCAGTCCCGACATGACCTTCAGTCGCGACACCACACGGCGGGCTGGCACATCCGTGCGATCAAACGCCTGCTGCAACGTGCCATCCACGCGGATGCGGGTGCGCAGCCCCTCTTCATGCGGCTCGATATGCAGGTCAGATGCGCGGGTGCGCACTGCGCGGCGCAATAACTGGTTGACCAGTTGGACCACCGGTGCCTCGGTCGCATTTTCCAGCAGATCACGTGGCAGCGCGTCGCGGGTTTCGCCGTCCAGATCGAACTGCAACCCATCCGGGTCCAGCGTCTCGCCGCCTTGATCGTAGAGCCGCGCAAGGCTTGCTTGAAATGCTTCTGCATCCTGCGTCACCAGCGTCAGTGGCCGCCCCGCCAGCGCGCGCGCCATGCGCAGTCCGGTTGCGCTGGGGGCCGGGCCTGTCAGCAAGTGCCCATTGTCACAGGCCACCTGATGGTCGCGCGCGAAGGCAAAGGGCAATCGCAGGGGCGGGCCAGAGGTGGCTGGTCCGCTCCGTTCTGCGGAGTTATTGTCCGACATCGGTATTCAACCGCGGCGGAAGGGCAGGGTAGAGCCGTTCGCGCACTGCCTTATCCACATAAAGACTGTCGAAAGGCTGGTTCAGATCGACCCCATCGAAGGGAAAGCCCGTGCGCCGCGGATCCGGGCGCCGGTCGCTGTTGCGCGGGTTGATCTGGCGGCTGATTTCTTCCGTGCGTCGGGCGATCTCGCGGGTGATCACTTCGGCATCGCGATCTGATCGCAGCACGCGTGGGCGCAGCATGACCAGAAGCACACGCTGGCCTTCGCGCAGGTTGCGCCCTCGAAACAAATTGCCGACCAGTGGAATATTGCTCAAGCCCGGCACGCGCTGATCGGCGGTGCGCGAGCTGTCTTCCATCAACCCGCCCAGCAAGATCACGCGACTGTCGCCGACCAGTACATTGGTGCTCAGGTTACGCCGCGCGGTGATCTCGCCGCCTGCCGCCGCCGCAGACCCGGTCAGATTCGACACTTCCTGCGCAATTGCCATGCGCACCATATTGTCCTCGGTGATCTGAGGCCGGACTTTCAGCGACAGCCCGACATCGCGCCGCTCAATGGTCTGAAATGGACGCTCCGGGACTGCGCTGTCACCCACAGTGGCGAAAGACCCGGTAACGAAAGGCACATTCTGCGCCACCACGATTTCGGCTTCCTGATTGTTCAGCGTCAGAATGGCGGGTGTCGACAGCAGCCGGGTGTTGCGCTCGGATGCAATCGCGGTCAGCAGCGCCGCGAAATCACGCCCGCGCGCCCCGATGCCGCCCCCGTCGCCCGGTGACACGCGGTTGCCCGCCATTGCAGCACTCAAAAGTGCGACCAGCGACGTGCGCCCGTCCAGAGAAAAGGACGTGCCGCCCCCGATTGCATCGTTCAGGATACCACCGAACTGCACCGAGAGATCCGAGAAATTCTCTGCGGAAATCTCAAAAATGACAGCCTCGATCAACACTTGCGCCGGACGCTGGTCCAGTGCGCGCACTGCGCGGACAAGGTTTTCGATCTCGTCGCCCGGTGCATTGATCAAGATTGAGTTGCTTTGGGGCTCTGCCACGATGGTCGTGCCCCCGGCAATTGCCGTGCCTTCTGCCCCGACGATCTGCGGCAAGGACTGGCGCAGCACTTCCGACAGGGGTTCGGCTTCCGCATAGTTCAGCTTGACGACTCGCGACACGGTGCGCCGCTGAGGCGTGTCAAGCTGCGCGATCACCTGGCGCATCCGGGTGCGGAACTCGACAGGGCCTGAAAGAACAATCGCATTCGCACGCCGGTCCGCTGAAATATTGGCTCCGCCGGGTACAATCTCCAGCGACTCCAGCACGCCGATCAGATCCTCGGCATTGGCATGATTCAGGCGCACGCTTTCCACCGCCCGGTTCTGCGCAGAACTCATGCGTCGTATGACAGCTTCAATCCGGGCAATATTTTCACGGCGATCCGACAACACGACAATCCCGGCTGAATAAACCGGGGTCAGAACCGCGTCGGCAGGTAGCAATGGCAACAGAACTTCGACCAGCTCGTCCATATCCTCGCTCTGGACAGGGATCACACGCGTTTCAAAACTGCCATCCCCACCCTGACCAGTACTGCGCAGACTGCGCGCATCGCGCAACGGTACGATCCGGTCCACGCCTTCGCCGGATACGATGGTCAGATTGTTGAGCTCCAGCACATTGAGGAAAATCTCATGCAGCGTGCGGGCGTTGACAGGGGCGGGCGCGATCACTGTCACCTGCCCCGACACGGATGGGTCGAGCAGATAGTTCCGGTCAGTCTGTTCCGCGACGATCTGCACGAAGCTGCGCAACTCGACATTGCGCATGTCGAGTTGTATCTGTGCCTGCGCTGTTCCCGCGATGAATATGCAAGCGATCAGCGCCCCCAGATATGCGCACAAGGTTTCCGGAACCATGCGCAACGCAATGCCCGCGCGCGGGGCATACCCCCTCATCCGGAACACAATGTCATGGGCATGACTGGGCAGTCTTCCTCTGCCGTTATCACCGCCGGGTCAATCCAGATCATCGTCATCCTCCCAGTCATCATCCTCCCAGTCGTCATCGTCCCAGTCGTCCTCCCAGTCATCATCTTCATCCCGCGCTCCCACGCCCTGCGCTGGCAGGGACTCTCTGGCGCGGGCCTGTTGTATGAATGAGCGCCTGGAAGGTGGTTGGGAACGGCTGGCCGCTTGTTGATTGCGACTGGCTGCTTCAACTCCCGAAGTGGGTGCCACCAGCCGGGCTGGTCGTATTGGCTGTACGATATCGCGCAAGACGATGAGAAAACTCTGCCCGTCATATTCGGCCACCACCCCAGCCGCCGATATGTCGGTGACAATTTCGCCACCCGACAGCACACTGCCCGGTCGGACAACCTGTTCCTCCCCGCCATCATGCACCATCGCAACACTGTCTGGCCCGGCGATAATATGGCCCGTCAACCAATAATCATTGCTGCGATCTCGTGCGACAGCGATGACAGGCTCAACCGGCGTGGAAGTTGCTGGCAGCTCTGTCTCAGGTGCCATGCTTGGTTCTTCTGCAGGTGGCTTGTGGGGCGGTGGGGCATGACCAAATGCTGCTTTCCAATCCGCGCCTTCGGCTTGTGCAGTCTGCACGATCTCAGTCTGAATAGCGTCTTCTGGAAAATGCTGTGCTTGAGCGGCCTCAATACCTATGCCGCTCACGAATTTAGGTTCTGCAGCCCGGATTTCGCTGGCGGGACCGAGTTGAGAAATGGCGATGCCCAGTACACCAAGCGCCACGAGGGTCAGTGCAACACTGCCACCAGATCCCGGCCTTGCCCGGTTCATGACCGTTTTCGGGGCATCCGGCTTCAGCAATTCAGCCCACCTCTTGTCTGAAAACAGTTCCTGCTCAACGTTTCGTAGACAATACCACTCCGCTCGGATAGAATACAAGTAACAATGACTTGGTCTGCAGCAAGCTTATGCGCTGAAAGACCAGATAAAAACGAGGATCGGGCAGATGCTCTTGCAGAGAATTCGTGCGGCAGTCGCCGTGGGGGTAGTGGCGTCTATCACCATGTCTTGCGAACCTGCCGGGACGCTGGGGGGCAGCAGCGGTCGCGCCAATGACTATCTGGTTGCGCGTCAGGCACTTGAGACCGGAAATTATAGCCTCGCGATCCAGCGTTATGAGCGAATGCTGTCTTTCACAGGGGAAGCCGCCGGACGCATCCGGCTGGAATATGCACATAGCTTGTTGCGTGCGGGGCGGTTTGACGATGCGATTGAAGTGTCAGATGAGCTTGTCGCGGCCCATAGTGGTTCTCTTCGCGCCAGTGCGCTCGCGATCCGCGGTACAGCGCGCCATCAGCGCGCGCGTGAATTTATGGCACAAGGGCAGCGTGCGCCAGAGGCGCGTGCATTGTTGCAAGCGGCGCGGGCCGATCTTGGCCAGTTCCTCAATAGCCACCCTGCACTCGATGCAGCAGGGGCAATGGCGGCGCGCGCGCAGCTCATTGAAGTTGATCTAAGAGATGCTGGCTAGAAGCCGGTCCTGCCAGACTCGGCCATGGCTTGTCATTTATGTCGCCCTCCGCGAGTGCACCGGATTGCCATTGCTGAAGGGGTCAGCCTGATTGACAAACCATGCAAAACCCTCCAACCCTGAGTGAAAAATTCGGCAACGCGTTCCATCAGAAGGGTGCATGACCATGAGCGACGCAAACGAAGTTTCATCCGAAAACGTTCAGGGCAAAGGGACTGGTGCCATTGCAAAGACCGTTGCACGGGTTCTGTGGTCTCAGCAATGGCGTGCAGAAAACCCCGACAGTGATGCTGAAACACGCCGTGCTGTGTGGAAAGAAGTGCGCGCCGAAGAGATCAAGAAGACACGCAAACTGATCAAGTCGCTGGAAAATTCCGGCGTGACCATGGCGATGGTCGCAAGAGAACGTAAAAAGGACAAAGCTTCCGATACGCAAGACGATGATGATCTGGATCTTCAGGATTGACGATCACAAGGGCCAAGTCCGACAGATATTGTCACTCGTCAAAGATTATCAGACCGTGCGAGGAATCCTCAAATTTCTGAAACCCGGATGTATTCGCAATTAGGTCTGGATGCCGGAACAGGCTATAAGTAACAAAAGAATGCCATTGAAACTCGTCATTTGCGGAATGGAACACACAGGAACCACGCTGGTTTCTGATCTTTTCCGTCAGGTGCCCGGCATTGACGCCGGCTTCGAAGGCGGAGTTCTGTTATGTGATACGCCGTCTGCATTTCGGAACCTGCCGCCCTTCTCGCACAATATCCTGAAAGGTTGGGGGATCACGCAGGACGAATTTGCCCTTTGCTGTGATGCCCCTGACCATGCTGAATTTTACAAGCGATTAAAATCATTCAGCCGTGTTCTCGCCCCAGAGACTCAGCAGGTTTTCGACAAAACACCGCGCTACATCGCGCAGCTTGACGATTGTCTGCGCCGTGTAGATGTTCCGTTTGTCGTCACGCATAAAGACCCACGCGCGATTGTCGCTTCTGACTTCAAGCGCGCCAAAGTCGATGATTTTGACGCATGGTATCGTGATTACATGCGTCCCAAGCGCAGATATATGAAAACCTGCTACACCCAGTGGCTGGCAGCAAGACAAAACCCGCGTGTTGTCAGCGTTGGGCTTGAAGACATGGCCATGAACGCCCGCGCAACACTGGAGCGGCTTTTTGCGCATGCAGGTTTGAAGTTCCATCTGTCATACGCGGTGATGGACAAGCTGCGCTATGCGAACACGCGCGCCAATTTTGTCTCGGCTGCCATTGCTTTCGAATATATGTCCAAGATCAGCGCGTCTGATCAGGCCCGTATCCGCGAAGACTTCGCAGAAATGGACGCCTGGTATTACGAGTGAGCTTCGTACTGCCAAATTCGCTGAAAGGTCCGATGCAAGATGAACGACAAGAAAACGTCCCCCTCGCTGAGCACCGGGCTGCGTAACCGGGCACAAGCAGACACTCCGCGCACAGTGGTATGTTTTGGAACACCGCGTGGGGGCACCTCAATGGTGGCGGGTGCAATCGCCGGACTTGGCGTTTTCATGGGCACGGATCTGCCCAAGAATATCGAAGACCCTATGTTCAACCCGGATGTCGACAAGTCGCTCTCGATTGAGGATTTCAAAGCGCGACTGCCCAGTGTGATCGCACAGCGTAATAATATGCACCGGATCTGGGGCTGGAAATACCCGCGCGCAAATCGCTACTTGGAAGAAATCCTTTCGGATTTGCGCAATCCGTATCTTGTGCTGGTTTATCGTGATCCGGTGCCTGCGACGGTACGCGCGCAGCCAGAAGATGACCGCGCGGTTTTCCGAGAATTGAGAAGGCGATTGCGGATGGATATGGACAATCTGCAAATCGCGCAGCGCGCCAAATGCCCGACGCTGATGGTTTCCTATGAGCGAGCCTCAAAAAAACCCAAGGAATTCATTGCGCAACTTGCCGAGTTCCTGCAACTGACGCCGCCCGATGATCTTGGCCCGCTTCTGGCCTTCATGGAGCCGGGAAGTTACAAGCTGCCTGTAGCTTGAGTGAACGCCGCGAAAGGTAAAACCATGATCATCTCGCACAAGCACAAGTTTGTTTTTGTCAAAACAGTCAAGACAGCCGGCACGTCTGTGGAGATTGCCTTGACGCCGATTTGCGGGCCAGAGGATACGATCACGAAACTTGCTGACGAAGATGAGGAACTTCGCATCGCGCGCACGGGACGGACTTTTCAGAATATTGAAGTGCGCGATGAGGATGGAAAAGAGTTCTTGTTTCGAAATCACACCCCGGTTCGAAGAGCACGCCGATATCTGACTGACAGATTTGAATCTTATTTTAGTTTTGCGTTTGAGCGAAATCCATTTGACCGGGTTGTCTCAGCTTTTCATCATACGCTGCGCAATCGGCAAGCGCGCGGTGTTGATGTGTCAGATTGGACATTTGATAACTTCGTCACGATGAAAGAATGTCAGCGTCTGGTACGATTGCGAAATACCGGTTTTGGTTTATACTCATCCAAGAATGAGATAGCGGTCAATTATGTTTATAGATTTGAAGACCTGAGCATTGCTATTGATGACATATTTGATCGGATTGGGCAGCCTGTTCCTGACGATTTGCCAGTGACAAAAAGATCAGATCGTGATCGCAATTATCGGAGTTATTATACACCTTACCTTCGTGGCCTGGTAGAAGATCATTTCGTATGGGAGTTGGAGAGGTTTGGTTATGAGTTCTGATAAGCCCGTGAGAAACTTCTTGCTATGTCTGGGTGTGCAGAAGGCTGGCACGACTTGGCTGCATGATTATCTGGATGGTCATACGCAAACTGATATGGGCTTTACTAAGGAGTATCACATCCTGGATACACTTTCGCCTGAAAGCGGTGCTACACGCTTATTTGAAAAGCGAGAGCGTGCTATAAAGCTATTAGAACGTAAACCAGACATGTTTTCCGGATCGAATTATGGTTTCTGGAAGCGGTTTGCATTCTATCTGGATATTGAAACATATTACGATTACTACACTGGATTGCTTCAAGTAGATGGGGTGCGACTGTCGGGGGATATGACGCCAGACAACGGTTTGGCAAGCGTTGAAATGCTTCAGGCGCTTCAGGCTGGATTTCTTCGGAGGAATATAGGGGTGAAACCTCTGATCTTGTTGCGTGATCCAGTAGAGCGATGCTGGAGTGCTGTACGCATGGGCAAACGCAACGCGGCCGCAGGAAAAAGCAGCAAGCCTCAAAAAGGTGACGGTGACGAAGCTACATTACTACGTCAAAGTTATAATTCAAAGGGTCGCTCGTACAGAACCAGATATGAGATTATTTTTTCAAAAATTGAACAGGTTTTTTCACGCGATGAATATTTTTCTAGCTTCTATGAGACCTTGTTTACGACAGAAGAAATAAAGCGGTTTTGTGAGTTTGCACAAATTAATTTTGAAGAACCGAAATTCAGTAAGCGTTTGAATGTTTCTGAAAGGGCTAGTGAAATTTCTGATGATCTGCGCCGGGAGGTTGCTCAGGAATTCAAGGCAACGTACTATTATTGCGCGGATCGTTGGGGGCGTGAATTAATTCTGAACATATGGCCGAATGCACATTTTGTTCTTTAGCCTCGTCCGCGGACCTGAAAAGGATTGGACTCAATGACGAAAACCTTCCTGCTCGGTTTAGGCGCGCAGAAAGCCGGCACCACTTGGCTGCACGATTACCTTATTACCCTCGATGGGGTCGATATGGGGTTTCTCAAGGAGTATCATGTCTTTGATGCCCGTCACCGGTCGGATGACAGCCGCCGCAAGGCCGATCTCGTCGCAAAGGCGCAGCGTTTGTTGAGTAGGTCAGATGTTGATTTCACCAGAAAACCCCATTTCTGGACCTATCTTGCGATGCTGGCCGACAGTGAGAATTACTTTAACTACTTTTCTGGTGTACTTTGCCAGCCTGGGACCTTCGTTACTGGGGATATTACGCCAAGCTATTCTATGCTTGGAGCGCAAGAATTGCACATGATCCGAAATGCGCTGGAACTTCGCGGCGTAAACTGCAAAGCGATCTTCCTGATGAGGGACCCTGTCGAACGCCTGTGGAGTGCTGCTCGAATGCGGCGACGCGAGCGCCCACAAGCTGCCGATGCGCCGGAAGATCACATGGTACTTCACGCGCTTAAGCGCGGCGGCTTCGCAGGACGCACGCGATACGAGAAATCACTGGCTGCCATGGATGCGGCTTTTGGACCGGAAGATTGCTTGACCTGTTTTTACGAAACGCTGTTTCAAGAGCCAGAGGTTCGGCGCATCTGTGCGTTTCTGGGTCTGGAGTATCGCGTGCCGGAGTTTGACAAGCGCGTGAACGTCTCGCAAAAAACCGTGCCCTTGTCTGAAGACACTTGCCGGATTGTTGCGCAGCATTTTGCCCCAACCTATCAGGCTGTGGCGCAGCGTTTCGGGGCGGAAGCCGTGCGCAATCTGTGGCCGCATGCGCGGTTCGTTATCTAATTGATTTCATCCACGGTCCCGCAGGCTGTAGAAGATCATCGCGCTCATGGCCCATGTCAGCAAGGCAAAGACTGCAGTCAGAAAGGTCAGCAGCACCCGCTGGGGATAGAGCGCGCTTTGTGGCAGCGTCGGGCGCACGAAGGTGGCCAGATACAGGCTCTGGCGTTCGGCATTCGAGCGCGCAGCGTCCATCGCTGTCAGTGCCGCGCGATAGGTCTGTTCGGCAAATTCCTGATCGACGCGCAGGCTTTCGAACTGCGCGATGAGTTGTGGGTAATCTGTGTCGTCCACAGTCACATCCTGCTGGGCGAAATTCTGGCGTTCATCGGCAATGCGTGCACGGATCACGTCGATGCGTTGCTGAAGTTGGCGCAGGCGCGGGTCATTTGGGTTGTCGACCGTGCGCAGCAGAAGATCATTGTCCACCAGAGCCTGAGCAAGTTGCTGTTGCAGATTGTTCAGCACCCCCATACGGCCCTGCACATCGGCCTGCGGGTCCACGATCTGAGTGCGGGCGCGAAACTCCGTCATTGCGGCTCGTGCAGAGCGTAACCGCTCCAGCGCTGTATCAAGATCAATCTCGGCATTGCGCATACTGTCAGCGCGGGCATTCTCGTTCAACCGGTTGATCATTGCCTCGCTCTCGGAAATCACAAGACTGGCTATTGTCTGCGCTGACTGAGGATCGCGTGCGCGCACCTGTAGCAACAAAAGCCCTGTATTCTTGTCGAAACTGGGCGAAATCATACGCAGCCAGAATCTGTGCAATTCTTCAATCGTGGCATCGGGCCAGATGCTGTATAAGGGGTCTCGCGGCCATGATTGTGAATAATGGTCCCGCAGACTGAAAGTTTCGTCAATCTGCTCGACAATGACCTGACTTTGGATGAACTCATACAGCACATCCGCCGTGCCGCCGCCGCCGCCGACGAATTGCGCAAGACCGCCGAGCAATTCTGTTGCGGATTGCGTTTCTTCCTGTCGGACTGTGATCCCGGCGTTGGATGCATACTGATCCTGTGCGATGAATGACATATAGACGCCCACAGTGATGACTGGCAGCATCACCATCACCAAGAAGGAAATGAACAGCCCCCAATGGCGGGGTTTCAGGGTCGCAGGCCCAGCAACCGGGTGCGTCAGAACTGTGGCCCCGTCTGTCTGGTCAAAGGTGATGTCCGCATCGGTTTTGGTATTTGCCTCGGCGCGGGCATTACGTTCGGCGCGTTTGTTGCGTGCCTCGCGTTGCTTTTGGCGTTCCGTTTTCAGCGTGGCATTGTCGTTCAAGGGCTGTTCTCGTCTTCCTTGGCACCTGACTTCGTGCGATACAGGCGGCTATGCCAGCTGCCATATGAATTGACGTTTTACGCCAGATTTCCCTACAATACCACAATATGCGTGCCGCTTTGGCATATCCATCAACGGATTTTCACCAAGGTCTCTGGAAAGCGCTGCCAACCATGTCCGATCAATCGTCATATGTCGCGCCTCCGGCTCAGATACCTGCGGGGGCATCGCGCAGGTTGCCGCCTTTCGCGACGGCACGCACGATTTCAGCTCTTATCCTGCGCGAAGTCATATCGCGCTATGGCCGGACACCGGGCGGTTACATCTGGGCGCTTGTTCAGCCTATGGCGATCATTCTTATCCTGTCCTTCGCATTTGCCCTTTTGCAACGAAACCCCGCTTTGGGCACAAGCTTTATCCTGTTCAAGGCAACTGGTTTTCTGGTGGTGCAGATGACCATGCAGACGGCCGGATATGCGGGTATGGCGTTGCAGTTTTCGCGCCCGCTGCTGGCTTATCCGCGCGTATCCTGGATTGATGCTGTTTTGGCGCGGGTGGTGCTCAATGTGTATATCAAGCTCGTGGTCTCCACGATCATTCTCACTGGGATAGTTTACTTCGAGCAAGTGCGTACGCTGCTGCATTGGCCCTCGATCCTGCTGGCCATGGGAATGGCGGCGATGCTGGGGTTGGCGCTTGGCGTCTTGAACTGTTTTCTGTTCATGCGGTTTCCGGTCTGGCAGCAAGTCTGGGGTATTTTGACCGCGCCTGTGACGCTGGTGTCCGGGGTGATCATTCTCTACGAAGATATGCCACCACTTGCGCAGAAGATCCTGTGGTACAACCCGCTGCTGCATCTGACCGGGATCATGCGCGATGGGTTTTATCCGATCTATTCGCCACAATACGTGTCTTATGTCTATGTCTCGCTTTGGGTTGTGGTTCCGATGACACTTGGTCTGATCCTGATGCGGCGCTATCACCGTGTCTTGCTGCAGCTTTAGGGCATCGACAGCAAACCAGAGACAGACAGACGCATCGTGCCGAGGAAGTTCATCCTGTTGGGTGCCTGCCGGAATGGCGGCGCAACGGCTGCAACCTGGGGCAGCTTGATCGCCGTGCAGCGCGTCGCGTCCGGTCGTTGATTTTGATATGATCACGTCCAA
>SKGU01000218.1 GCA_007117255.1 Natronohydrobacter sp.
GGCGCGCACCCGCATTAACCACATCGTCATCGGCGCGATGGGGAAACCGGATCACCAGATGCCCGTCCATGACCGGGTTCATGAAGACCTCGAAATTCTGGCGCGGGGTCACGGCATCGGGCACCTGCAAGTCGATATCGACATCGACAAGCTCGATCTGCTGGCGCGCCATGATCCTGTATTCCGAGGCCTCCTGACGGCGCAGGCGCAATTCGTAAACGCCCGGCTCGTCACCTGCGCGCCGATAGACCCGGTCCTCATCATTGATCCGGAACATGTTGCGACCGTCCGGCCCACGAATGGAATTGTCGTCCAGATCTTGCCTGACAAGGACAATGTTGTCGAAAGTGGCCCGGTCACCATAGTGTATGTCGATCGGCACCATCGAGCCCACCGGGGCGGTGGTCGGGGCGCTGAAATAACCCCCGGGGCTGGTTTGTGCCGGACCGAAGGCAATTTCGCTCACAACCGTTTCCGCGAGCGGTTGCATCTGCGGATGCTCTGCCATTTCGCCGGTTCCCAACAGATCCAGCAGTTTTTCTTCACCGCTGCTCCCATCAAGTTCGCTGACCTCTTCTGCTCCGGGCGCAACCGGGTCCGCGCTTGGGTCCTCGGAAGCCTGGCTCAGGCTGGCCGTTTCGGGCGGGGTGATGCTCTCTTCCTCGGGCGCGGACGGGCCAGAGGATGACAAAGATGGCGGTGGCGGCGCGACGGGATCAGTATCATGCGAGATGGTGAATAGCAGGCCGAAACTCAGCGGGGTTCCGCCATGATCGCGCGGATCCAACAAGGGGCCGGGGGGCAAGAGATCGCCTGCGGCCGCACGAACCTGATCGCGCAACTCATCCAGCGCCGCGCTCTCTTCAGGCACGGAGATTATCCGCAGGGCAAAATAATCCCCGTCGCGGACGTCTGCGCTGCCCACAATTTCTGCAATGTTTTCTGCAGCAAGCCCGGGCGGAACTTCATCGAAAGCCACGACCTCTGCCTCGGCGAAGCTCTGCATGTCGCGCGTGCGGCAGGCAAATGCAATGATACCGGGCTTGCGCGAAAGCTCATTGGCCTCGTTCGAGGACGCGACATTTTCAATGCGATAGGTGATCCGGCCTGCGCTTTGCGGATTGGGGTGATCCAGCCAGAAGGTCAGGTTTTGGCGCGGGCTGACATTGTACCAAGTCTGCTCGTCAAAGGGGGCGGAGACCGAATATCCACCGGCGCATAACGGCACTGCCGGGTTGGCAAGCGCAGAGCCCATCGAAACGGTGCAGATCATTGATGCGAGAAAGCCAGTCCGTGCAAACGGATTTGTAAATGTCATCTCAGGCTCCTGTCGCTGATTGGGGTGTCGTGTTGTTGGGCGCCTGTGGAAGGGCGGCCTGCATCAGATCCTGACCCATGGTTACGAAGGTCGAGATCTGATTGGGATCGTCGAGCGCCTCGCGCAGATAGAGCATCATCCCGTGTTCATCGATCACAAGCCGCGCCGGGTTGGTCATCGGGTTGAAAGCGGACCAGCGCGTCAGCAAGCGGGCGATTTCGGCGACATCAAAATGTGGATTGGGGTCGCGCGTGGCCAGAACCGTGATCTCATTGCCGCCCGGCACGGGCTGGCGCGTCAACGCCTCCAGGTCGCGCCTATGGGTCTCGCCCAGCATGTCGCGCAATTGCTGGCGCAGGCGGCGTTCTTCCATGCCAGCAACATCGCGCAACGGGTCGAACGGCGTCTTGGTCGTGGCCGGAATCGCGCCCGCAAACACCGCCAATTCGTGTTCAAACCGGGGCTTTGCGGCACGAAAGATCGTATCGCCGGGAATATCGGCATGTTTGCGGCTAGGGCCTGACCTTGTGGCGCTGGTGATCACCAGTTCCCAGCCGCCGGGGTCATCCTTGTCACTGATGACTCGCGTGGCGGCGGATTTGCGACCCCAGCCGGGTTTCGCACCTGTATAGTCGTGCAGCCAGTTGCGCCGCTCGATCAGTTCCTCCATCGGCGGGCGGGCATTTTTCGACCATTTCAAAGGGTTCCGGCGATCACGGATCACCGCATAGACGAGCACAGCAAACAGCCCTATGGAAAACAGGACCGTGTTCAGTTCTTCGCGCAGGATGTCCATCATGCCGTTACCCTTCGGTAGCGGGTGCCTAATTCTGCATCTCCACCAGTTCCACGCGCCGGTTCAGGGCGCGCCCGTCTTCAGTGCGATTGGTGGTGATCGGGGCCATCATGCCCGCCCCGGCGGCCTGTAGGCGCTGGCCGGAAATGCCGTGCTGTCTGGTCAGATAATCCACCACCGCCTGTGCACGCGCCATCGACAGGCTGAGATTGTAGTCATAGCTGCCAGTATTGTCGGTGTGACCAACCACCAGCAACTGAAGCCCGGAGGCATCGCCCATCAACTCTGCCACAGTTGCCAGTGCGTTCGATGATTCCGGCAGGATCCGCGCCGAGTCGAATTCGAACAGGATATCCTGCACGGCAACGCGGCCTTCCTCGATCAGCCCGGTTTCCATCTCGCCTGCCGTCATCGGCTGATGGTCCATCTCTGTGCCCATCACGGCCGATGTCACCACGGCGATTTCCACGGCCGGGCCGGGCACGCGACGCTCGTTGAAGGCGGCGATCCCGGCCAGCACCGACCCGTCCGCCGACCGGGCCGCGATATAGCGCAGGTCCCGGTTGGACGCGCGGGTGGCGAGGCGGCAGCAGTCACGCGCCCCGCGGCTGAACAGATCGCTCGCGTTGTAGAATGACCGGCCCGCGCCAGAGCCAAGCGCATCATGCGACTCGGCATAGAGCATTTCGAATCCGCGCGCCTCGAGCGCGTCGATATAGTTGCGCTTGATCTGCAGGGTCGAGATGTCGGGATTGTCGAACGTGTAGCTGAGCTTCAGCACCTCGCCTTCCAGCGTCTCGGCGCTCTCGAAGGCATCTCCGTCATACGGGCCGGTCGGAATGGTGATCCGGTCGAATTCCGTCCGGTCGAAATAGACGATGTTTGATCCGGCGACGCGGGGGATCTCGTCATGGTCATATGCCCCCTCGATATCAGCCTGCGCAGGTGCGGTAATTGCGAGCGCGGCCATGGTGACGCCAGAAATGAGCAGTCGTGTTGTGTGCATTGAAATGCTCCCTCTACTTGGAAAGGCAGAGAGGATAATCCTGATACTTGGTCGAATGTCCTCCACAACCGACAGGCCCCGATTGGCCTGCCTTCTGGGCGCAGGGTCGCGCGCCAAGGCCGTCAGATCAAGGTTTTTTTCGCCCGGCCGGTTTCTGCGGCTGGCAAAACCCCCCGGATCGCCCGTGAGGTTTCGCGAATCCCGACCGTGCGGGCGCGGGGGACGATCTGGTGCTTTTACCCCCTGATCCGGGGCTGCGGGTTGCTTGGCGAGAGGGCGGCCGGGGTGGGGGATGTCGCGCCGCCGGGGAGAGCTACGCCTGGTTCGAGTCCGGGGTCGCGCGGCGCTTTTCTTCAGATTTCTGCGTGTGGGGGGTGTTCAGGCCGCATGTGTCGCGGGTTTGCCTGCCAGCAGGGCGGGGATCGAGATATCTTCATCCAGTTCCGCCCAATGCAGGCCGAATGGGGTAATCTCAACCGCTTCGCGCTGTTGCGGGGTCGCGTTCAGCAGGCGCGGGAACCAGACCAGCGGCACGCCAAGGATTCGGCCATCTGACAAGGTGAGCCAGAGCGTAGCGTCGTCGAAGCTGACTTTATGCGCTGAAATGGTCATGCCATGCCTGTGCGATGCGGGACTGGTTGAAGTGTATTCCATCTGATTGGGATGTCTCGGGCGTTGCTAGATACGACCAATTGCGGTGCCATAGTCGACTAACACAATATCGCGGGGGTAGCCGCAAGATTTGGTATTGACAATTTACGTAAATTGGCAACAATGAGGCCAGATACGATGGATTGGAAAAGTCATGTCACCATTTGCAAAGAAACTGCAGGATTTGGCGAGAGATTCAGGTCAAAGCTACCGTCAGATTGCCAATGCTATGGAGGTCTCCCCGGCGCTATTGGCAAGAGTTCTTAGCGGTACTCGTCCGCCATCATCGAGCTTTGTTGGGGCTTGTGTGCAAGTGTTTGCATTGGACGAGGTTGCTGCCGAACAACTGCGATATCTAGCTGCACTAAGCCAAGATAAAATTAGTGTTCGGCCTAAAGGTCCGGAAGAGGCGGAAAGAATTGTCGCGTTTCTTCGAGAGCTTCGTGGTCAAGATTTTCTGCCGGAGTAAAACATGATCACACCATTTCCGCATTTTCCGTTTTCGCACATCCGCGATTACCGCAAAAAGCCTCAGTTCTCTCAAGAGAGGCTTATAACGATCGTAGATTTGGCGACGGAGGAAAGGAACAAGATTTCCGACTTGGTGGGGTATGTTTCCGTACTTGATGCGCTCATTAGGCTGCCAAAGGGAGTATATTGGTCGGCAGATGATCGTTATTTCTTAACTTTGAATGGATACATGGATGGGGTGGAAGCATACTGCGATTTTCATCAAGGTTCGAACTTGTATCTTCGAGAGTTCATTATTTTTGCATTGAGTGAAAATGCGACCAAGCAGGATCGCTGGGATGCGCGCGGCGTTGTGGCTCATGAACTAGGACACCTAAGTCCACTCAATCATCGCCATAAACTAATTGCTCGCACCAAAAGCGTAGATAGCTCTACATCTCGAAGGGCTGCTCATGATCGAAAAGAAGGTGCTTTTGAAGACAAACTAGCGAGGA
>SKGU01000205.1 GCA_007117255.1 Natronohydrobacter sp.
ACTGATCGAAGGCATGGCAATTGCGGGCTTGGGCGTGGGTGCGACACGTGGCTATGTTTACCTGCGTTCGGAATATCCCGATGCGATCCGCGTCATGCGCCAAGCGGTCGATGTTGCGCGCCAGGCGGGGGTTCTGGGCCCCGATGTGTTGGGGTCTGGCCATGTGTTCGACATGGAAATTCGCGTCGGTGCGGGGGCGTATGTCTGCGGCGAGGAAACCTCGCTTCTCAACAGCCTCGAAGGCAAGCGCGGCGTTGTGCGCGCCAAGCCCCCCCTGCCTGCACTGGAAGGGTTCCTTGGCCGCCCGACTGTGGTCAATAATGTGATCAGCCTGGCCACTGTGCCAGTCATTTTCGAGCGCGGCGCGCAGTACTACGCCGATTTCGGGCTGGGCCGGTCTCGTGGAACAGTCACCTTGCAGATTGCTGGCAATGTGGCGCGTGGCGGGTTGTTCGAAACTGCCTTTGGCATCAGCCTGGGTGAAGTGGTCAATGACCTTGGCGGTGGCACAGCGACGGGCCATCCGGTGAAGGCCGTACAGGTCGGTGGGCCGCTCGGCTCTTATCTGCCGCAATCGAAATTCGACGCGCCTCTGGGGTATGAAGAACTCGACGCCGAGGGCGGTCTTCTGGGTCATGCGGGTCTGGTTGTCTTCGACGACCGCACCGACATGCTCCGCATGGCGCGATTTGCGATGGAGTTCTGCGCCGTGGAAAGCTGCGGCAAATGCACCCCTTGCCGGATCGGCGCTGTGCGCGGGGTTGAAACGATTGACCGCATCGCAGCAGGCGACCCTGATGCCGTGCCCCTGTTGACGGATCTATGCGCGACGATGAAGGATGGTTCGCTTTGCGCGCTGGGTGGCTTTACGCCGCTGCCCGTCATGTCCGCGCTGAACCATTTCCCCGATGATTTCGCCCGTGCGAAGGAGGCCGCAGAATGAGAGACTTCGTCATCCCCCCCATGGATTGGAAAGACGACCGCGACATGGGCACGCCCGCGAAGGTCGGCGCGCCGGTCTCGCTGACGATTGACGGGTTCGAAGTGACCGTGCCTGAGGGCACATCGGTCATGCGTGCGGCGGCAGAAGCGGGCATTCAGGTACCCAAGCTCTGTGCGACCGACAGTCTGGATGCGTTTGGGTCGTGCCGCCTTTGTGTGGTCGAGATCGAAGGCCGTCGCGGTACGCCCGCAAGCTGCACAACGCCTGTCGCGCCCGGCATGGTGGTGCGCACACAATCCGACAACGTGCGCAAAATTCGCAAGGGCGTGATGGAGCTGTATATCAGCGACCATCCCTTGGACTGCCTGACCTGCTCGGCCAATGGCGATTGCGAATTGCAGGACATGGCAGGGGCCGTGGGCCTGCGCGATGTGCGCTACACTGCGCCGACAGGCGGTATGGCAACGCATTTCAGCCCCCGTAATACCAGTGGCGAAGCCAATCCAGAATGGCGGCCCAAAGACGACAGCAACCCCTATTTCAGCTATGATCCGGCGAAGTGCATTGTCTGCAGTCGCTGCGTGCGCGCCTGTGAAGAAGTGCAGGGCACTTTTGCGCTGACCATCGAAGGGCGCGGTTTCGACAGCCGGGTGTCATTCGGGGCGAGGACGGATGATGCACTTGCATCTGACTGCGTGTCTTGCGGGGCCTGCGTGCAGGCCTGCCCGACCGCGACGCTGCAAGAAAAATCGGTGATCGAACTGGGCACGCCAGACCGCGCGGTCGTCACCACCTGCGCCTATTGCGGCGTGGGGTGTTCGTTCAAGGCCGAGTTGCAGGGTGATCAACTCGTGCGCATGGTGCCTTACAAGCACGGCAAGGCGAATAGGGGGCATAGCTGCGTGAAAGGCCGCTTTGCGTATGGCTACGCCAGCCACAAGGATCGCATCCTGAACCCGATGATCCGCGACCGGATCGACCAGCCATGGCGCGAAGTATCATGGGACGAGGCGTTGAGCTTCGCCGCCAACAAGATGCGCGGCATTCAAGCCCAGTATGGCCAGAAATCCATTGGCGTCATTACGTCGTCGCGCTGCACCAATGAAGAAACCTATCTGGTGCAAAAACTGGCCCGCGCAGTGTTTGGCAACAACAACACTGACACTTGCGCGCGTGTGTGCCATTCACCCACCGGCTATGGCTTGGGCCAGACCTTCGGGACCAGCGCGGGTACGCAGGATTTCGACTCTGTGGAACATACCGACGTTGTCATCGTGATCGGCGCGAACCCGACCGATGGGCACCCCGTCTTTGCAAGCCGCCTGAAGAAGCGTCTACGCGCGGGCGCCAAGCTGATCGTGATCGACCCGCGCCGCATCGATCTGGTGAAGTCGGCGCATGTGAAGGCCGCACACCATCTGCCTCTGCGCCCCGGCACAAATGTCGCCGTGGTCACGGCGCTGGCGCATGTCATTGTCACCGAAGGACTTATGGACGAAGCCTTCATCCGCGAGCGTTGCGACTGGGACGAATTTCAGGACTATGCGGCGTTTGTTTCCGAGCCACGGCACAGCCCGGAAGCGACCGAGATGCTGACGGGTGTGCCCGCCGCAGAGTTGCGCGCGGCTGCGCGCCTGTTTGCCACCGGCGGCAATGGTGCGATTTACTATGGCTTGGGTGTGACGGAACATAGCCAGGGCTCGACCACGGTGATGGGCATTGCAAACCTTGCCATGCTGACCGGAAATATCGGGCGGCCCGGTGTGGGCGTGAACCCGCTGCGCGGGCAGAACAACGTGCAGGGCTCTTGCGACATGGGCTCTTTCCCGCATGAATTGCCGGGATACCGTCATGTCAAGAATGATGATGTGCGCGATCTGTTCAAATCGGTCTGGGGGGTTGAGATTGACCCTGAACCGGGGCTCCGCATCCCGAACATGCTGGATGCCGCCGTAGATGGCACTTTCAAGGGGCTTTACTGCCAAGGCGAAGACATTCTGCAATCCGACCCCGACACCAAGCATGTTGCGGCAGGTCTGGCGGCGATGGAATGTGTGATCGTCCATGACCTGTTCCTGAATGAAACGGCCAATTACGCGCATGTCTTCCTGCCCGGCTCGACCTTTCTGGAAAAAGACGGCACTTTCACCAATGCCGAGCGCCGCATCAACCGCGTGCGCGAGGTGATGAAACCGCGCAATGGCTATGCCGACTGGGAAATCACCCAGATGCTGGCCAATGCGATGGGGGCAAACTGGCGCTACATGCATCCAAGCCAGATCATGGATGAGATCGCGCTGACCACGCCTTCTTTCGCAGGCGTAAATTATACGGTGCTGGAGGAAAAAGGTTCGGTCCAATGGCCCTGCAATGAAGCGCATCCTGATGGCACACCGCTGATGCATGTGGATGGCTTCGTGCGCGGGCGTGGGCGATTCATCGTGACCGAATATGTCGCGACCGATGAGAAAACAGGCCCGCGTTTCCCGCTTTTGCTGACCACGGGACGTATCTTGTCGCAATACAATGTGGGCGCGCAGACGCGGCGCACCGAGAATGTCGTGTGGCACGAGGCAGATGTGCTGGAAATCCATCCGCATGATGCCGAGAACCGGGGGCTGAATGACGGCGATTGGGTCAAACTCGCGTCGCGGTCGGGGGAAACCACGCTGCGTGCCAAACTGACCGACCGTGTCAGCCCCGGTGTGGTGTATACCACTTTCCACCACCCCGACACGCAGGCCAATGTCATCACCACGGATTATTCCGATTGGGCCACAAATTGCCCGGAATACAAGGTGACAGCGGTGCAGGTCAGCGCTTCGAACGGCCCGACAGAGTGGCAGGAAGACTACGCCGCGCAAGCCGCGCAAGCCCGGCGTATTCTGCCGGCGGCGGAGTGATGGTCCCGCGCCCCCATAGCAGCCATCCCGGCCTGTCAGTACAACCTGACCGGGCCGTGACGGTGCATCGTACGCTGCCCGAAGAAGTGGCGGTTGCCATGGTGTTTGACGGCTCGAGCGCCGCGGTGATGATGGCGACGCCTGCCGATGTGCAAGATCTGGCGGTCGGCTTTGCGCTGTCCGAAGGCATTGTCACGGCGCCCGACCAGCTGGACGGGTTTGAGCTGGCCGAACACCCGGACGGGCTGGAAGCGCGCTTCTGGCTGCGCAACGACCGGGCCGAGGCTTTGGCCGCGCGCCGACGTTTCATGGCCGGGCCTGTGGGGTGTGGCCTTTGCGGCATCGACAGTCTGCAAGCCGCCGCGCGCGAACTGCCAGCGGTCTCGGATGGCCCTCGCTTTACCCGTGCGGAAGTCGCCCGCGCCACCGATATGCTGCGCGGCCAACAGCCTTTGCATGACCAGACCCACGCGACCCATGCCGCCGGGTTTCTTGTGCCAGAACAGGGCATTACCCTTGTGCGCGAAGATGTGGGGCGGCACAACGCGCTGGACAAGCTGATCGGCGCGATGGCGCGGCAGGGGGTTGATCCGGCAACAGGTGCAGTGGTCATGACCAGCCGACTGTCAGTTGAACTGGTGCAGAAATGCGCCGTGGCGGGCGTGACCACTCTTATCGCTGTGTCAGCCCCAACAGCCCACGCGCTGCGTCTGGCCGATGGCGTGGGCATGACACTTGCCGCCTTTGCGCGTGGCGGCGGTTTCGACATTTATTCCCACCCCCACCGGATTGTTGATGAGGTATCCGATGTCGCCTGAAAAAATGGTCCGCATGGCCAACCAGATCGCCACCTTCTTCAAGAGCCAGCCAAAGGAAGAT
>SKGU01000180.1 GCA_007117255.1 Natronohydrobacter sp.
CCGCATTTCATTGGCTATTATGTGCTTGAAATGGCGCTGCAAGGACGTCCCTGGAATGATTGCAAAGGCGCCGAGAAAGCACGGCTGCGCGTGCGCTTTGACAAGTTGAAATCCGAAAACCTACCGAAATCCAATCCGCTGGATCTTATTCTTGATGAGATCGGCGTGATCGCTCCTGCGCAGAAAGCGTTGAAACCATGATCCGACATATCCTTTTTGCTGTCCTGTCGCTTGGGCTTGTTGCCTGTGCCAAACCAAATGCCGATGTGACCCGCGCACCCGCTGCGCCGACAGCGCTTTATCCTGGTGAAACCCCGCAGATGCGCGCGCTTGTCCGGCAATATGCGGCCAAGCATGGCATCCCCGAAGCCCTGCTTCACCGTGTGATCCAACGCGAAAGCGACTACAGGCCCCATGCGCGCAATGGTCCATACTGGGGGCTGATGCAGATAATGCCGCAGACAGCGCGGCAGATGGGGTTTCAGGGCAGTCCTGAGCAGTTGTTGGATGCCGAAACCAACCTGCGTTATGCAGGCCGCTATCTGAAAGGCGCATGGCTTGTCTCGGACGGAGATATTGACCGTGCTGTGATGTGGTATGCGCGCGGATATTATTACGAGGCGCGCGATCGTTGCCTGCTGGTGGCAACCGGTCTGCGTGCGCGCGAAGTGCGTCGGGATTGCCCGTCGCGCATGGCGTCTGCCGGATAAGGGGGGCGCTCGCGCCCCCCTCGTGGGCCAGAGGCCCAATTCACCCCCCTGAGGATATTTGGGCAAAAGTGAAAAGGGCGTGACGGGTCAGAACGACCAGACGCGCGCGTCTTCGTCAAGCATGGCACCGGCCATGGCGGGCGGTTGTGCAACGCCCACACCTTCGATCAGCACATCCGCTTCCGCGCCAAGGCCGGGCAGATAGATTGCGCAAACCTCGACCGTAACACCGCGTTCCATCAGCATCTGCAACATGCCTTGGGGGCTGGCGCCGCGGGGCGGTTGCTCGGCTGTGGCGCTTTCGGGCGCATCGATCAGCGCCAGATCACCGCCCGGTCCGCAGAGCAGAATCCGTGTCTCGGCACCCTGTTCGACAGCCTGCGTGGTCAGAACCATAGCCATCAGTTGCGTCTGCGCGTTGTCGGATGTGACAACTGTGACCAGTTTTTCGGCATTGTCCGAAAGCGCGGGTGTGGCAAGGGTGATGCTGAATGCCGCTGCAAGTGCCGTGGCGGGAATGGTTGTCTTCATGATAAAACTCCTGTCTTTGCCGGGCTGTGCCGGATGGGGCGACCGTGCCAGACAGATGCTGAAATTCAAACATGACGATGTGTCGCGGGGGAAGATGGCGCCGTGCGCAGGCCTGGCGTTTGCGGGGTTCGTGCGGTCGGTCGCTGTGCAGCACAGCGCGAGGCGGCGCTCTGTATCTGCCTGCCGGAAATTGCTTGCGCAGGCACAAGAGAAAGGCGAACCTGTTTGCAGATAGTCGCCTATTTGGGGTGGGCTGAAAACGCTGTCCGACACAGATTGGATGGTAAAGCACAGCACGGAGGGTTTACATGAAACATCTGACATCCACGGCCATACTGGCCCTCATCCTTGCTGTGCCCGCAGGGGCGCAGCAGACTTCCGATATTGTGGTCCCGGAACAGGACACACAGGTCACGACAGATTTCCCCGGTATCTCGGACGCGGCGCGGGCGGCGTTGGACGCCAAGCGCGAAGGGCGCCCGGTCGAGGCCGAGGACTGGATGGTCGCCGCGGCCAACCCTCTGGCTGTGGAAGCCGGCGCGCGGGTGCTGCGCGAGGGCGGCACAGCGGCAGATGCGATGGTGGCTGTCCAAGCGGTTCTGGGGTTGGTCGAGCCACAATCATCGGGCCTTGGTGGCGGGGCGTTTCTGGTCTGGTATGATGCCGCCACGGGCGCGGTGACGACGCTGGACGCGCGCGAAACCGCACCGCTGGACGCTGGCCCGCGCTATTTCCTGGACGAGAGCGGTGAACCGCTGGATTTCAGAACGGCTGTGGTCAGTGGGCGCTCGGTCGGCACACCGGGCACGCCGCGCCTGCTGGAAGAGGCGCATCGCCGTTGGGGGCGGTCTAACTGGGGCGGGCTGTTCAGCGATGCGATTGCGCTGGCCGAAGAGGGATTCATAGTGTCTGACCGGATGGCCGAGTCGGTCGCGGGCGCGGCAGACAGTCTTGCGGCCTTTCCCGCAACGGCGGAATATTTCCTGCCGGGCGGCGATGCTGTTACGGCAGGGGCAACCCTTGTGAACCCTGATTGCGCCGACACATTACGCCAGATCGCGGCGCAGGGTGCAGGGGCGTTCTATACTGGTGAGATTGCGGCCGATATTGTCGCGGCAACCCGTACCGAGGATTTGCCGGGTCTCTTGTCGATGACGGATCTGGCGCGTTACCGGGTGATCGAGCGGCCTGCGGTGTGCTATGATTACCGGGGCCATGATGTCTGCGGGATGGGGCCGCCGTCATCCGGGGCTGTGGCCGTGTCGCAAATTCTGGGGATGCTGGAGCATTTCGATCTGGGCGCGATGGACCCGCAGGGCGCGGAGACCCGCCGCCTGATGGGGGATGCAACGCGACTGGCTTTCGCGGATCGGGGCCGCTATCTGGCCGATAGCGATTTCGTGCCTGTGCCGGTGCAGGGGCTGATCGACCGCGATTATCTGGCAGGCCGTGCAGAACTGTTGCGTGGGAATGATGCTTTGCCCGAAGTCGCACCGGGAGAACCTGCCTGGGATCATGCGCTTCTGTGGGCGGATGATCTGCGCGAAGAACGCCCGGCGACATCGCATATCTCGATCGTGGATGCGGATGGCAATGTGCTATCCATGACCACGACGATTGAAAGCGGGTTTGGCTCGCGGCTTTTTGTGCGGGGCTTCCTTCTGAACAATGAACTGACCGATTTTTCCTTCCGCAGCCATGCGAATGGCTGGCCTATCGCCAACAGGGTAGAGCCGAGCAAGCGCCCGCGCTCAAGCATGTCGCCGACCATTGTGCTGCGTGACGGCGCACCTGTGCTGAGCATTGGCAGTCCCGGCGGGGCCACGATCATCGGCTATACGGCGCAGGCCATCATCGCCCATCTGGATTGGGGAATGGATGTGCAACAGGCCGTGTCCATGCCGCATCTGGTCAACAGCTTTGGCACCTATCAGATCGAGGCGGGCACATGGGCCGAAGATCTGGTCACGCCGCTGGGCGAGTTGGGCTTTCAGACCAATGTGACAGCGCTGACATCGGGCTTGCAGGCGATCGCACTTGGTGAAGGTCTGAGCGGCGGGGCGGACCCGCGCCGGGAAGGGATCGCGCTGGGAGAGTGACCTTTCCACGTTGAAACCCGCTCGCAGATCAAGACCCTCCCGGCACATGCCGGGAGGGTTTTTCGTTGCGGGGTGGGGGCGTGCTATGGGGTCGTCTCGCGCGTGTCTGACACAAATGAACGCGTGTTGATTCGCGCGGCGGTGGTGGTGTTTGGCGGTAGCTTGGCAGGGGCTTAGATCGGCAATGTTCGTTTTTAAAGGATTCTGCACTGCGGCGATCAAATGTGTCGGAATAAAGGCAGAACAAATCGCTTCGATTTTTTCCTTCCTACAAAAACGAAAATTTTTCTCGAAAAACGAAAAAAACTTGCGCGCTGAGTCATTGCCGCATTAGTGTCTGTGAAATCTTGCGGACACCACGCTTTGGGAGGGCGTATGTCGAATTCTGCGCATAAATTTCATGACACTGATGCGGTGTCCGACCTGCTGATCATTGGCGGTGGTATCAATGGCTGCGGGATCGCGCGGGATGCTGCAGGCCGCGGTCTGTCAGTGGTGCTGTGCGAGAAGGGCGATCTTGCGGGAGCGACATCCTCCGCCTCGACCAAGCTGTTTCACGGCGGGTTGCGCTATCTGGAATACTTCGAGTTTCGCTTGGTGCGAGAGGCCCTGATCGAGCGTGAAACGCTTCTGCGCGCGATGCCCCATATCAGCTGGCCCATGCGATTTGTGTTGCCTTATCATAAGGATATGCGCTTCGAGAGTGACACGCCTACATCTAAGTTGTTGTCGATTTTCATGCCTTGGATGAAGGGGCGGCGGCCTGCCTGGCTGATCCGGCTGGGCCTGTTTCTTTACGACAACCTCGGTGGGCGCAAGATCCTGCCCGCGACCTCGACCCTGCGCTTGAGCGGTGCTGCCGAGGGCGCCCCGTTGCAGGACCGCTTTGCAAAAGCGTATGAGTATTCGGATTGCTGGGTCGAGGATTCGCGGCTTGTCGTCTTGAATGCCCGCGATGCAGAAGCACGCGGTGCGCAGATTCACACCCGCACCGAGGTCGTGTCGGCCAGTGCCGAAGACGGTGTTTGGCGGGTCACAGTCAAAACCGAACAGGAAACGAAAACGATCCGTGCGAAAATGCTGGTCAATGCAGCCGGGCCATGGGTGGGGGATGTGATCCATGGCAAGCTACGCCTGAACAGTCGCGAGAATGTGCGACTGGTGCGCGGCAGTCATATCGTGACGCGCAAGCTTTATGATCATGACAAATGCTATTTCTTTCAGGGCACGGACGGGCGGATCATTTTTGCTATTCCCTATGAGCAGGATTTCACCCTGATTGGCACCACGGATGCCGACCACGAAGATCCGTCGCGCGCCCCTGTCTGCACGGATGAAGAACGTGGTTATCTGTGCGGTTTTGCCAGCCAGTATTTCAAG
>SKGU01000208.1 GCA_007117255.1 Natronohydrobacter sp.
AGGCTATTCGCAGGACAAAGGACGCGCGCAACATGCTCGATCTGGCTTATGAGACCCCGAAGCCAAAGGTGATTTCCGGTGCGACCGGCGATTGGGAACTGGTGATCGGGATGGAGATCCATGCACAGGTTTCAAGTCAGGCAAAGCTGTTCTCAGGTGCCTCGACGCGGTTTGGGGCAGAACCCAATTCGAATGTGGCATTCGTTGATGCAGCCATGCCGGGCATGCTGCCTGTGGTCAACGAATTTTGCATCGAGCAAGCGGTGCGTACCGGGCTTGGCCTGCGGGCGCAGATCAACTTGCGTTCAGCCTTTGACCGCAAGAACTATTTCTACCCCGACCTGCCGCAGGGCTATCAGATCAGCCAACTCTATCATCCGTTGGTCGGCGAAGGCGAAGTGTTGGTCGAGATGGGTGCGGGCGTGGCGCGACTTGTGCGGATCGAGCGCATCCATGTCGAGCAGGACGCGGGCAAGTCGATCCATGACATGGATCCGAATATGAGCTTCGTCGACCTGAACCGCACAGGTGTTGCGCTGATGGAGATCGTCTCGCGCCCCGATATTCGCGGGCCAGAGGAAGCGGCGGCCTATGTCACCAAGCTGCGCCAGATCCTGCGTTACTTGGGCACCTGCGACGGGAATATGCAGAACGGCAACCTGCGGGCCGATGTGAATGTGTCGATCTGCCGTCCGGGTGCTTATGAACGCTATCAGGAAACGCAGGATTTCGCGCATCTGGGCACGCGCTGCGAAATCAAGAACATGAACTCGATGCGCTTCATTCAGGCCGCCATCGAGTACGAGGCCCGCCGCCAGATCGCGATTGTGGAAGATGGCGGCGCAGTGGTGCAGGAAACGCGGTTGTTCGATCCGGACAAAGGCGAGACACGCTCAATGCGCTCGAAAGAAGAAGCGCATGATTACCGCTACTTCCCCTGCCCGGACCTGCTGCCACTGGAGATCGAGCAGGACTGGGTCGATGACATTGCCGCGTCTTTGCCGGAACTGCCCGATGCCAAGAAAGCACGGTTCATGGCCGATTTCGGACTGACGGATTATGACGCGTCCGTGCTGACCGCTGATGTTTCCAACGCCGCCTATTTCGAGGCTGTGGCAGCAGAGGCTGGTGATGGGAAACTCGCAGCCAACTGGGTCATCAACGAGTTGTTCGGACGCTTGAAGAAAGACGCTTGCGACATTACCGACAGCCCGGTGTCCAGCGCGCAACTGGCAGGTATAATCCGACTGATCACGGCAGGGGATATCTCTGGCAAGATCGCCAAGGATGTGTTCGAGATTGTCTATACTGAAGGCGGCGACCCGGCGCAGATCGTGGAAGCGCGCGGGCTGAAACAGGTCACGGATACTGGTGCGATTGAAGCGGCAGTGGACGAGATCATGGCAGCCAACCCAGCGCAGGTGGAAAAGGCCAAGCAGAACCCCAAGCTTGCGGGCTGGTTCGTGGGGCAAGTGATGAAGGCCACCGGCGGCAAGGCCAATCCGGCGGCGGTGAATCAGATCGTAAACGCCAAGTTGGGCCTTTAATCAGCACAATGCGTGGGATTGATTCCGTAGGGTGCGTGCTTAGCACGCACCCTACCCCGGAACATCTGTAAGCCATCGCTGGGACGTCACAAAAACCCAAAGAAAAAGCCGCGCTCAAAGAGACGCGGCTTCCCAGTCAGTCAAAGCGGGCAAGATTACTTGATCTTGCCTTCCTTGTATTCGACATGCTTGCGCACAACAGGGTCGTATTTCTTGATCGAGAATTTCTCGGTCATGGTACGGGCGTTCTTCTTGGTGACGTAGAAATGCCCGGTTCCCGCGGTCGAGTTCAAACGGATCTTGATAGTGGTTGGCTTTGCCATGACGCTGTCTCCTGAACCGGGCGGCGCTGTCGTGGCCCGATACCTGTGAATTCTGAACCTGCCTTCTACAGCGCCCCGCCCGCGTGTCAACCGCAATCAGAGCAGAAAACCGCCCTCAGACAGCGTTTTCCCCGCGCAGGACTGATGGAATTGTCAGCATCAGGATGCGCAGATCGAAGAGCAGCGACCAGCGGTCAATATAGTCCAGGTCCAATGCAACGCGGTGCCTGATCTCTTCGGGGCTGTGCACCGGCCCGCGCAACCCGCGCACCTGGGCCCAGCCCGTGATGCCCGGCTTTACCCGGTGGCGGGCGGCATAGCTGCGCACCACCGCCGAAAACTCCATCTCGCGGTTGCGCGCGCCGACGACATGAGGGCGCGGGCCAACGAGCGACATGGACCCTTCCATGACGTTGAAAAGTTGTGGCAACTCGTCCAGCGAGGTCTTGCGCAACAGCCGCCCCAAACGGGTCACGCGCGTGTCTCCCTCGGTCACAGGGATGACGGCGCCATGATCGGTCTGCGCATGATGCAGCGTGCGGAACTTCCAGACCATGAAGGGCCGCGATGCGTAGCCTTCACGCGCCTGTCGAAAAAAGACCGGGCCGGGGCTGTCCAGCCGGATCGCCAGCGCGATCAGCCCTAGGATGGGGGCCAGCAGCATCAGGATCAGCGCCCCGGCGATCAGATCGAAGCCGCGTTTCATAATCGCGTCCAGCGCGCGCATGGGTCGATCGAACAGGTCCAGCAGCGCGACATCTCCCAGCCAGCGATAGGTGTGCGGACGAAAGACCAGCGTGGTATGAACCGGAGCGAGCCGGATATCCACTGGCATGTTCCACAAGATCGACAGCACTTGCCCTATACGCGCTTCCGCACTGGGTGGCAGGGTCACGATCACCAGATCAAAGGGGGTCCGGCGCAGGAAATCCGGCATATCCTCAATCCGCCCAAGTTTCGCGACCCCTTGCTGCACCAGCGGTGATCGCGTGGTCTCGCGATCGTCGAACAGGCCAAGAACCTGTATTCCCTGCCCGCGCAGACGCGCCAGCCGCTCCAGCGTGTCGCGCGCCTCTGCCCCGCCCCCGGCGACGACCAGACGCAGGCCCAGCGCCCCGCGCCGGATCAGCCCCGGCACACGAATCGACAGCCACATCCGCCACAGCGTCGACGCAAGCGCAGCGCCCAGAAGCCCGGCTGCCGCATCCATCATGACATCGGGTCCGGCCATAGCATGCAAGGGACCAAGCAACAGCGGCAAGCCAATCAGCCAGACCCGCCGCCCCTGCCGCAACGCCTGTTTGCGCGGGCCGAAACCGCCCAGAGGCTGGCGCCGGTCGGGCCGTGTCAGCATGGCAAATCCCGCGATCACCACACCAGCCGCAAGAAGCCACGCACCCCCTTCCAGAACGGGCAGCGCATGTTTTCCGGTCCAGACCCATACGCCCGAAAAACACACCGCAAGTAGTGTGACTTCGCACCAGAACGCCACACGAAGGAACATGGCAGGTGTCATCCGCAGCCGCGCAGGCGGGGCGAACACTTCGAGCCCCGTGGCGATATCTGAGCGCCGTGTCTGTCGCATGCCGGACCTGTCAAATCCCATCTGGGACAGGGATATCAAGCCGGGCTTAACAAAGGTTGAAAAGACAGAGATGCGGAAGGTCTGTAAGCCGGGTTCTGTTCCGGGGTTGCCCCCTTCGATGACCATTCATCTGCCCCTGCGCTTGCGCACAGGATCTAGCTGCCAACCCGGACTTCGGGCTGAGGCGGCCCTGCGGGGATATCCGAAACCGGATCACACCCGCGCGAAGTCCCTATTCGGCATTGCTCCGGGTGGGGCTTGCCGTGCCGGTCCGGTTGCCCGTCCCGCGGTGGGCTCTTACCCCACCGTTTCACCCTTACCATGCAGGCATGGCGGTCTGTTTTCTGTGGCGCTTTCCCTTGGGTTGCCCCAGCCGGGCGTTACCCGGCACCCTTGCCTCATGGAGCCCGGACTTTCCTCGCACGCCACAAGGCGCACGCGGTCATCCGACCTTCCGCATCGCGCCCCACATAGGCGCGGGCGCGCAGTGACGCAAGCGCCGATCTTGGCTATACTGTGATCTCGCAAGGGGAGCGTCGGCATGCCCAAGACCATCATCCTGCTGTTTGACGGCACCGCAAATACGGTCAGATCGAACCGCAGCAACATTTTGCGGCTTTATGGCTGTCTGGAGAAATCCGAGCAACAACTTGTCTGGTACAGCCCCGGCGTGGGCACATTTGGCGGTGAGGGCTCGCTTTTCTACTGGCGCGCGAGGCTGCGCGAGATGTTCGACCGCGTCACTGGCTGGGGGCTGGATGCCAATGTGAAAGATGCCTACCGCTTTCTGGTGCAGCATTACGACAATGGCAAACGCTGCGGCAAGCGCGTGCAGGATCGCGACCGGGTGATCCTGATGGGGTTTTCACGCGGGGCCTATACGGCGCGGGTGCTGGCCGGGTTTCTCAATGCCTTCGGTCTGATGGCCCCGCGCCATCTGAACCTGCTGGATCAGACCTACCGCGCCTATAAGGGTGTGGCAGAGCGCCCCAATGCGCCGGGCGACTGGGATGAAATGAACCTGTGGTACCGTGTTCTGCGCCCCGATCTGGTGCCGATTGCCTGTCTGGGCCTGTTCGACACGGTCAGTTCCGTCTTTGAATGGGGGCGCAACGGTCCGCGTTTCCGGGCGCATGCCAATACAAGCGACAACCCGTCCGTGGCGGCTGTGCGCCATGCGATTGCACTGGATGAACGTCGCGCGGTGTATCAGCCGCTGCACTGGCCC
>SKGU01000302.1 GCA_007117255.1 Natronohydrobacter sp.
GCACTGTGAAACTGCCTGAGGGCACGGAAATGGTGATGCCGGGTGACAACCTGAAGTTCGAAGTTGAACTGATTGCACCGATCGCGATGGAAGAGAAGCTGCGCTTCGCCATCCGCGAAGGTGGCCGCACCGTCGGCGCTGGCGTCGTGGCAAAAATCCTCAAGTAATCTGACCTTTACGTCTCGATCTTGAAGGGGCGTGTGAGGTCACACGCCCCTTTTTCATGTCGAGGCGAAAATGAAAAACCTTTTCACTTTCTTCGAATCCCGAATCGAAGCCTATCCCTCTGAAACGCCGCGCCAGCCACCTGGCACGCTTTTGGGATTCACGCTGCATTTCGCAAAACCTGTCCTGCCTTGGCTTTTGTTCATGTCGGGTCTGTCGGTGGTTTTCGCCGTCGTCGAGATCATTTTGATCGGCTATCTTGGCACGCTGGTGAACCGGATGACCGAGCTTGGCCCCGACCGGTTTCTGGCGGAAGAGGGCGGGCGGCTGATGGGTATGGCCGGGCTGCAACTGGTCGTGCTGCCCGCTGTGGCGCTGATTGGCGCGCTGGTCATGTATCAGACGATCATGGGCAATTTCCCGCAGCGTATCCGCTGGCAGGCGCATCGCTGGCTTTTGGGTCAGTCGATGGGCTATTATCAGGATGAATTCGCAGGCCGTATTTCCACGCGACTGATGCAGACGGCGTTGTCTGTGCGCGAGGTGGTGATGAAGCTGATGGATGTGGCGGTCTATATCAGCGCTTACTTCATTGGCACCCTCTGGCTTGCCTCGACGCAGGATTTGCGGCTGGCGCTGCCGTTCCTGCTATGGTCGTTGGGATATGGCGCGCTTTTGTGGGTGATCGTGCCGCGTCTGGGTCGTGTCAGTCAGGAACAGGCGGATGCGCGCGCCAATATGACCGGTCGCATCGTCGACAGCTATACCAATATCGCCACGGTCAAGCTGTTCAGCCATTCCGCGCGCGAAGAAGCCTATGCGCGCGAAGGGCTGGACGGGTTCTTGCAGACCGTTCACCGCCAGATGCGGCTTGTGGCGCTGCAGGATGTCGGCGTCAATGTGATCAACGCGCTTCTGACGGCGGCGGTCACGGGGATGGGGCTGTGGTTATGGCTTCAGGGGCGCATTGATCTGGGCGCACTGGCTGTGGCGATCCCGCTTGCGCTGCGGCTTGGCAACATGTCGCATTGGATCATGTGGGAATTCGCGGCCCTGTTCGAGAATATCGGCACTGTGCGCGACGGCGTGTCCAGCCTGTCGATGCCGCGCGAGATATCGGATGCGCCCGAGGCCAAACCCCTGCGCGCTGACGAGGGGGCTGTGCGGTTCGATGATGTCACCTTCCGCTATGAAGGGCTTGGCCGGAAGCAGCCTGCGGTTCTGGACGGGTTGTCGCTCGATATCGCGCCGGGTGAGAAGGTGGGTCTGGTCGGGCGATCAGGCGCTGGCAAGTCCACGCTGGTGAACCTGCTGTTGCGCTTTTATGATGTGCAGCAGGGCCGTATCACGATTGACGGGCAGGATATAAGCTGTGTCACGCAAGACAGCCTACGCGCGGCAATTGGTATGGTGACACAGGACACTGCGCTCTTGCACCGGTCTGTGCGCGACAATATCGCTTATGGACGACCAGAGGCCAGCGAGGCCGAAATCTGGGCGGCAGCAGATATGGCAGAAGCGCGCGATTTCATCGAAGGGCTGGTGGATGCCAAGGGCCGGCGGGGACTGGATGCGCATGTGGGCGAACGCGGCGTGAAACTGTCCGGCGGCCAGCGCCAGCGCATCGCGATTGCGCGGGTGGCACTTAAGGACGCGCCCATCCTGATTCTGGACGAGGCCACTTCGGCACTTGATTCGGAAGTGGAAGCGGCCATCCAGAGCCAGTTGACCAAGCTGATGGAAGGCAAGACCGTGATCGCGATTGCGCACAGACTGTCGACCATTGCGGCGATGGACCGGCTGGTTATCATGGATCAGGGGCGCATCATCGAGCAGGGGCGGCATGAGGATTTGCTGGCGCAGGGCGGGCTGTATGCAAGGCTCTGGGCGCGGCAATCGGGGGGCTTTCTGGTGGAAGAGTGACTGCGCTACCCGTCCCATTCGATCAAAGGAGTTTTCCCATGCCGGTTTTTCCGCCCCCTGATACGCCCCATCCCATAACCCTGCCTGATGGCAGTCTGCATCTGGACACGGTGTTTCTGCGCGCTGTGATTGACCACCCACGCTGGCAGATTGGCGAGTATACCTATGCGAGCACAGAGACTCAGCCGGAAGACTGGGCAAAAATGCTGGCGCCGTATCTTTATGTGTTCTCGGATGATCGGTTGATCCTTGGAAAATTCTGTCAGATCGCCGATTCCGTGCGTTTCATCACTGCAGGGGCCAATCACCGCTATGATGGGTTTTCCAGCTATCCGTTTGCGATCTTTCATCGAGAATTCGAGGGGGCACCCTCTCTGCCCGGTCCGGGCCGTGATACGGTCATCGGGCATGACGTCTGGATCGGGCAGGGGGCAAAGATCCTGCCGGGCGCGCAGATTGGCAACGGCGTGATTATCGGTGTAGGCGCGGTGGTCGGTGGTACGGTCGCGCCCTATCAGATTGTCACGGGCAATCCGGGCCGGGTGCTGCGAGCGCGTTTCACGCCCGATGTGGTGGCCCGGTTGCAGGCACTGCGCTGGTGGGATTGGCCAATTGCAGATATCGTGGCGCATGAGGCGGCGATTTGCGGGGCGGATATCGTGGCACTGGAAGCGGCAGCGCGGGAATTGGAAAGAGGGTGATTTCTCTCTTGATCTTGGGTCGTTGCTCGCATAACCCTGCGACCACGGACTGAAGGGGTGTAGCTCAGTTGGTAGAGCATCGGTCTCCAAAACCGAGGGTCGGGGGTTCGAGCCCCTCCGCCCCTGCCAGTCCGAAAGCGATGGTCAATCCGAAGGCGGTGATTGTCCATGTCGGGGCGCATAAAACCGCCAGCACGCATCTGCAAAAGCTTTGTCTTGCCAATCGTGACGCGCTCGCGGCGCAAGGCTGTGCCTATTTCGGGCCGGACCGTTTGCGCGGTGATTTGCGTATGCCTGCGTTGGAGCGGACCCCTCGCGCGATCGCGCGCAAGATCGCGCCCTTTCACGCCGCGCTACAGGCAGAACTTGCTGCGGGGCAGCGGGTGTTAATCTCGAATGAGAACATCCTAGGTGCGCCGCGCCCGCCTGTGCTGGCAGATGGGGGCGTGCTTTATCCACGCGCTGCATTGAATATCGATGCGCTTCTGACAGCACTTGATCTGCGCGATGTGACATTGTGCCTTGCGCTGCGCGATCCGCTGGATCTGCTGGTTTCTGCCTGGGGGCATCAGCATATGGCCGGGCGTCCCATGCCGTTTGAGGCGTTTTGTGACGGGCTCGACCCCATGGCGCTGCGCTGGTCCGAACTTGTGGCGCGTTTGCTGGGCTGCGCGGGGGTGGCGCAGATATGGCTGTGGCGCTATGACGCCTATCGCGATCATGCTTTGGGGATTGTCGCGCATCTGGCAGGACTGGCAGAGGGCGCTGTGCTGAACAATCCGCCTGTGGCGTCAAGCTCGAACTATCTGACCGGGCCATCGGCGCGCGCGATTGCTGCGCTGCCGAAGATCATGGCCACGCATCCCGATGCGACCGCAAAGGATGCGATGCGCAAGGCGATGCGGCGGTTTCCGAAATCGGCTGATCTGCCCGGCCCACTGCCTTTCGACGCGGGACAGCGTGCCGAGGGCGCAGCGTGCTATGCACAGGACTGGGCGGCATTGCAGGGCTGGGCAAGTGTGGCCTGCCTGTCACCCTGAGATCGGCACAATCCCGCGTGTCTGTTGAATCTGGCTTGAAACCACGTCTGTGGCTGCGTATGTCAGCGGCAAGCAAGGGGATATGACCATGGCCAAGACGAACCCGTTCCAGTTCATGCAGCAAGTGCGCGCCGAGACCGCGAAAGTCACGTGGCCCACGCGCCGCGAAGTGCTTGTCACCACGATCATGGTGTTGATCATGGCCACTCTGACCGCGATTTTCTTCTTTCTGGTCGATCTCGCGATCCGTTCTGGACTGGTAGCGACTTTGGGGTTCTTCAATTAAGCTTTGCGGGCTGGGGCAGCGGGGCTTGAAAACCCCTGCCGCGCGCTGTAATGCACTGACGAAAGCGCACCGACTCGGTGCGCTGTTTGTTTTGACCTTCTGACACGGTGCATGGCCCCTGAGGCTGGTTCGGTCAGGCTGCTATGCGACGCGCATGGCGAGAGAACAGGAAGATGAGGGACATGGCCAAGCGCTGGTATTCGGTGAGCGTTCTGTCGAATTTCGAGAAGAAAGTGGCCGAGGCCATTCGCACGGCGGTGGCCGAAGGCGGTCTGGAAGAACAGATCGAAGAAGTTCTGGTGCCGACCGAGGAAGTGATCGAAGTACGCCGCGGCAAGAAAGTCACGTCCGAGCGCCGCTTCATGCCGGGCTATGTGCTGGTGCGTATGGAAATGAGCGCGAAAGCCTATCACCTGATCAATTCGATCAACCGCGTCACTGGTTTTCTGGGCACGCAGGGCAAACCCATGCCCATGCGCGACGAGGAAGTGAACATGATCCTGAACCGTGTGCAGGAAGGCGAAGAAGCCCCGCGCACGCTGATCCATTTTGAAGTCGGCGAAC